>CALAJL010000080.1 GCA_937922735.1 uncultured Gammaproteobacteria bacterium
GCACGAAAACTCCCCTTATATACCGTGCGACTCCACAGTGGTTTATTAGCATGAACGCAAAAAATTTACTACACAGCGTTAATCAGCAAGTTGAAAAAGTAGAATGGATTCCTGATTGGGGTAAAGCACGTATAGAAGGTATGTTAGCCAGCAGCCCGGACTGGTGTATCTCAAGACAAAGAACCTGGGGTGTACCGATTACTTTTTTCATCGATAAAAATACGGAACAACCACACCCTAGAACTGCAGAACTTATTGAACAAATTGCACAAAAAATAGAACTGAATGGCATGGATGCTTGGTATGATCTAGATATCAATGAAATGCTAGGTGATCAAGCTGATCAATATAAAAAAGTTAATGATACCTTAGATGTCTGGTTCGATTCTGGTGTAACACACTATGCAGTTGCACAAAAACGGCTAGGTGTAGATTTTGAAAATGGTAATAGAGTGAACCTCTATCTCGAAGGCTCTGACCAACATCGTGGCTGGTTCCAATCCTCATTAAAAACTGCTGTTGCCATGTATGGTCATGCGCCCTACGAACAAGTGCTTACACATGGCTTTGTGGTTGATGCTGATGGCAAGAAAATGTCCAAGTCGGTTGGAAATGTGGTTGCACCACAAAAAATTTGTAACTCAATGGGAGCCGATGTATTACGGCTTTGGGTATCTGCTACCGATTATAGTGGTGAACTAAACGTATCTGATGAAATTCTTAACCGTACTTCTGATGCCTATCGACGCATTAGAAATACATTACGTTACTTATTATCAAATCTGGATGGCTTTAATCCTGACACTGATAAAGTTACCACTACCGAAATGGTCGCGCTAGATTATTGGATCGTTTGGAAAACCAATCAATTACAAAAAGAAATTTTAGTGCAATATGAAAAATACCAGTTTCATAGAATCTATACCTTAATTCATAACTTTTGTGTATTAGAGTTAGGTAGTGATTATTTGGATATCATCAAAGACCGACAATACACTACTAAAGCAGATAGCCCTGCACGTAAATCAGCACAAACCGCAATGTTCCATATTGCAGAATCGTTAGTTCGTTGGATCACACCTATTTTAAGTTTTACTGCAGAAGAAGTTTGGCAACACCTTCCAGGTGAACGTAATGATTCAGTTTTTATACAGAATTGGTATGACTTAACTGATTTCGATCAAAATGGGAAAATTGAAGATATGGATTGGAAAGGTATACTTGAAACCAAAGAAAAAATTAGTAAGCAGCTTGAAGCATTACGTAGCAATAAAGAAATTGGCTCATCGTTAGAGGCGGAAGTTAAAATCTGGAATGCACCTGAATATTTAAAGAAAATTTCAAGTGATGAGTTGCGTTTTATCTTTATCACCTCCTATGCGGAATTAGAATCTGGGACAGCACCAGATTCAGCACATAAGATGACTAATATGGATGGCGCAGAATATTTTATTGAGACTTCAAAATCTTCATATCAAAAATGTGTGCGTTGCTGGCATCATCGAGAAGATATAGGTGCAAATGATATGCACCCAAAACTATGTTCACGTTGCGTAAGCAATTTGCCTGATGGGCCAGGCGAGGTGCGAAATTATGCTTAAGTGGCTCTGGTTAACCGCTTTGGTAATCATTCTAGATCAAGTTAGTAAACAGGCCGCTTTACAATTACTTATCCCCCATAATCCCAATAGCTTTTTACCATTCTTTAACTTCACTTTAACCTTTAATAAAGGTGCGGCTTTTAGTTTCCTTAGCAATGCTGGTGGATGGCAACGTTGGTTTTTCACAGCCTTAGCGATTGGTGTCAGTATTTTTATCTTTCTCTGGTTAAGAAAATTATCATCAAAAGAGAAATTGCTTGCATCCAGTCTCTCCTTGATACTAGGTGGTGCTATCGGCAATGTGATCGATCGAAGTATTTACGGACATGTGATTGACTTTATTGACTGGTTTTATCCATCGACTGAAAGTTGCCTACCATTCTTTTTTCACATCAACCAAGCTACCTGTCATTGGCCAACATTTAATATTGCTGATTCAGCTATCCTACTCGGTGCAAGCTTAATGATCATACAAGCAATCTTTACTAAAGAGGAAACGCAATAGTGGAGGTTTTACTTGCAAATCCACGTGGGTTTTGCGCAGGCGTAGACCGTGCAATAGAAATAGTTGAAAGAGCATTAAAAATGTTTGGCGCACCTATCTATGTTCGTCATGAAGTCGTACATAACAAATTTGTGGTCAACAATTTAAAAGAAAAAGGTGCAATTTTTGTTGATGAATTACACCAGGTTCCAGATGGCTCAACTGTTATTTTTAGCGCCCATGGGGTTTCTAAAGCTGTTCAAGAAGAAGCAAAAGATCGTGATGTGCAAGTATTTGATGCAACATGCCCACTCGTGACCAAAGTGCATTTAGAAGTTGTGCGTTATAGTAAAGAGGGATTAGATACTATTCTGATTGGACACAAAGGCCATCCAGAGGTTGAAGGCACCATGGGCCAGTACGATGATTCTTTTGGTGGAAAAATACACTTGGTAGAAAATGTAGATGATGTAGCCAAACTACATGTTACTGATGCGAAAAAAACTGCTTTTGTAACTCAAACCACTTTGTCTGTTGATGATACTAGTGATGTTATCGACGCTCTTAGAGAACGTTTTCCCAATATTATGGGGCCTAAAAAAGATGATATCTGCTATGCCACACAAAACCGACAAGATGCAGTAAAAAAATTAGTCGCCTCATGCGAAATTTTATTAGTAATTGGCTCTAAAGCGAGCTCTAACTCAAATCGCTTACGTGAAATTGCAGATAAAAATGGAATTGAAGCACATCTAATTGATGGGCCAGAATACATCCAAGATGCGTGGCTTGAGAATAAAACTAAAATTGGTGTTACTGCGGGAGCGTCTGCACCAGAAATCTTAGTGCAGCGTGTCATTCAACATTTGAAAGAAAAAGATAAAGCTGTTGTAACTGAAGATTTAGGTAAAACTGAAAATGTCGTATTTCCTCTACCAAAAATTTTTAGAGAAAGCTAAATAATATTTACCAACATTCTGTTGCACCTAAGCTACCACCAGTAACCGTTTTAGATTGTGCTTGATCTATGACAAAATTACCGCATTCATCAGCGACTTGAGTTCCAGCGCGAGTAGCCGTAATTGTAAAGGTTTGAGGCCTTGCGCTTGTACCAGCTGCCAAGTTTATACTGTAATAACCATTTTCTGTTGTAGCAGGGATTGGAATCGTACCGCCATAATTACCAAACTGCGTATAGTGGCGTTCTGCTTTTGCCGCAGCATCCATCAGAGCTGCCTTTGCCTCAGAACGATACGTTTTACGCATCTGCTCTCGGTAAGACGGGTAAGCAATAGATGCAATGATTGCAAGCACCGCTACTACAATCATTAATTCAATTAAGGTAAATCCACGTGTTTTCATAATGTTTTATATTTTATACCGTTAGACTATAGAATTGCTCACTTGGAATACTTTTATCAGTATTCATGAATGGTAAATAAAACACGATAACTGGATTGCGATATGGCTCACAGATGCGTAATACAACAAATACAGCGCAGTTAATTATTAGGAGTTCATTTAAGCAATAAACTATTTCCAACAATCAGCTACTGTGCCCCCACTTGCGGTCCGTACATTTATTGAATTCAGTGATAAATTTCCACAACTATCTGAAGTTTGCCCCCCAACCGCTGTTGCCTGCACAGTAAAAGTGGTAGCAGTTGCCGCAGAAATTGTTAAGTTATATGCAGCAGAGCCACCATCAATGGGTGATTGTGATGGAAACAATGCTGCATCCGGTGCACCTGTATCTGCCCCTGCAGCAGCAGCGCCTAGATAAGTATTTTCTTCTGCAAAGTATCTTTGCATTGCATTTCTAAACGCATACAAGTCGCCTTGTGCAGTTACTCGTTTAGATCGTTCTACATAATTGTTATATGCGGGGAATGCAATTGAAGCAAGTATGGCTACAATTGCCACAACAATCATCAATTCAATTAACGTAATGCCTTTTTGCTTAATCATTATTTATCATTCCAATAAATCATTTCTGGTTGTGGTGATTCAAAATCAGTCTCAACGATTTCAGTTCCTACTAGCAATACAGGCTTAATTCCATGAGCTAAACTGCCTCCTGGTATAATTATTTGCACTTCAGGAGGTATACCGACGTGCGTTAATTTTACATACCTATCATCTATATCAAGATCACTAACATCGCCATCAAATGGGCTAAATACAGCACTACCATTATCTAAGTCTACTGCATAGGTGCGACCTACACCTGCCGCTGCTTGGCATGAAACAGACACTGATGTACTTGTTAAGTCATCTGGCAGATAAGTACTGAATAACAACGTATTATCAAAGATTGTAGCCCTAGATAATACTTTTTCGCCTATCTGTGTTGTACTATTTTCTTCCAAACGAATATACCAACCCGAAGCAGCGTCACGCAGCACTTGGGCTGCTGCTTGCTGAGTAGTTGTACCATCTTGAATAATATTGCTTGTTGCATCATAAAGTGTGCTTTCTGTAAGCGGTAATGTCATCGAACCTGAGTTTATCGCATCAGTATCTTCCAACACGTAAAATCTATCATGTGCATCCTCATTAAGTGGATGTGCATGAAAGCCTGATCCTATTGCTACATATAATGTCTGTGAAGCTAAGGGATCTTTTAACGAAACGCTAGGTGTATGATAGAAACGACGGTTATTTTCTGCATCATTAGCCGCATTTGAATCTGTATCGCCTAGTGTCGCTAACAAGGTTGCTGAGCCAAACGAACTTGCATTATTACCTTGAGTGAAATCAAATCTCCAAACCTGACCACCTAAGTCACCTATATAGACATGATCCGCTAAACCATCAACATCTAAATCAATAACTGCTGGGCTCGCTGGCATACTGTTATCTAAACCTGAAACTTCTAGATCAGCACCGGATCCAGGAAGGCCACCAGAAGCTGCATAGCTAGCCCACCATAAACGTGCTCCCGTAT
Organism: uncultured Gammaproteobacteria bacterium; assembly: GCA_937922735.1. Classification (GTDB taxonomy): domain Bacteria; phylum Pseudomonadota; class Gammaproteobacteria; order UBA4575; family UBA4575; genus JABDMD01. The sequence goes on from CALAJL010000080.1 coordinate 5,033, forward strand.
TTGCATCAACGATATATAATGCCCGTCCCACGTTATCGTTTTGCGGAGTAATGGCACCATCTTGATTTGCGTCATAGCCTCCAGCAAAAATCAAGACATCTTTCACTGTACCACCAATATTTACTTTACTTTTAACTGGGCGAGACCATGTTTGACCCAGTTCTGCAAAATCTCCTGTACCACCATTTATCGTCCATAACATTTTTGGTGTGTTGCGATCTGTTACATCTAATGCATAGTAGCTATCGCCACCACGTCGCATACCTGTGTATAAATATACATGATCGCCATCACCCGCAACGATAGATCTGTCATCATTTACGTCTTTCACCCAAGGCGTTATGGTTCCATCGACACCATATCGATGGTCTTGCGGTGAACCTTGATTAGACATTAAATGTTTAATGTTAGGTAATAATTCTTGCGGCATGAAAGCAAAAATCTCAGAACCATCATCTACATCCAAGGCATGAATATAACCTTCGTTGGTGCCAAAATAAGCCACTGTGTCTGGAGCTGAAGATGTCCCACCATAGGTGATTATTGCTGGTCGCGAATGTAACGGGTCACCCACATATTTTCTTGCGTCACTAAAGCTACCGTCGTCATTTTCATCTAATACGTCAACACCACCTATCCAGCTAAGCATAGTAGATCGAAAACTTGAATTTGCTGTTTGTTCAGCGACAATATCAAGCATGGTGTCTGTGAGCGCAGAATTAGAATCTTTCAAATGATTACTCGAATCGCTTAACGTTGAGTTTGTGCCTGTGTATGTGTAAACATTTCTTGTTGTATCTAGCTCACCAGCAAAACCACCCGCGCCAATTTCTTGTCCATCTGATGATCCTGTCCACCAGCTTTCTGCACCTGTTGTAAAGTAACCTGTTGTGGCACTTACCGCAGGGTCGCCATTGAAATCAACGATCTGAGGACTTCCAGTACTAGTATCAAGTTTATAGCGCTTCAAATTTCCTTGCCATCGAGGATTATCACTCGGCTCAAATAAAGCAAAATACAATTCATCACGATGTGATAGCCGATTAAAGGTATTAATGGTTACAGCAGGCGCTACAAAAGAAGTAGGCGACTGTAAAACATCTGCAAAAATTTCTGAAAAATTTGCAGCAAGTTGAGCTGCTGTGGATGATTCGTAAAATCCTCCGCCGCCAGCAGTGGCTAAGTCTTGCAAATAGGTGCTACCTGCAAAGTTAAACCCAATGGTATGTACAGTAATTTTTTGATCATCATCAAGTGTAGCATCATCAATTTGATCATTATTATTTAAGAAACTAGCAATCTCGACACCACATTTACCGTTGCCAGTACCTGCACAGCTACTAACACTTCCATAGTACGGCGAAGGAACAGAGTCTTGGTGCCATTCACTAGGGTTGCCATCAGAGAGTAGAACTATGTGGTTATCTTGGCATTCATGTTTAATTGGTGAAATGTATGTAGCAGTTCCCTCAATTCTTGCATCTTCACAACTCGCAGCACTTAAATTATCTAACGTGCAACCCGCAGGTAAAGTAGCCGCTGGCCCTGTATATGATGCTGGATGTGAAGTTCGCGAATAACGCATACGATATCCATCATTTTCACTGAGTGGACTTAAGGTTTCGCCACCTGCGCGCGTTTTTCCGTAATAAACACTATCCCCACGATAATAAAGACCACCTTCATAAAGAGTATCTACAATTGGGGTACGGTTAGCCCATTGAATTTCATCAATAACATTGTGCAACGTGTCACGAACAGTCGTTGTCCCTGCGCTACTTAAGCCCGAACCGGTAATATTAATTCGCAACTTTGCAGCACTTATTGGATCACCATCAAATGACTCTGCGGTACGTTCGCCACTCGTGCCCTCAATGATAAACGCCATATCGTTTAATGCGCTCCAACCAGAATGACCAATTATTTCTTGGACAATTGATGAAATATCAGGAGTCACATGTTTTTCGCCAGTAACACTCCAGTGACTAGGAGACCAATTTACCGATGCCGATGTTCTAGTTCGACCACTAATGTTATTAGATGAGTTACTAAAGGTGCTCGCACTACCCGTGTATTCACCATAAATGGTCAGATTTGTATTACTGGTATCTGTTTCATCTACCGTAAATTCTATTTCTGCTGAAGTTATCGTGTCGCCTGCAGAAATATTTATATTTTGAAATCTCAATCCAGCAAGTTGTGATGTACTACCGTCTTCATTTAATTCAATATCACTACTTCCAACATCAACACTACCTACGCTCGCACCTTCTGTATCTTCTTCAGCATCGTCATTATCTGTTTTAATTTGTGCTTGAATTTGTTGTGCGTTACAACCCGTTGCCGTGCTTTCATCAAATTCGATTCGCAATGCTGGAGAAGTAGAAGAATCGCCATCATCTGAAATTGCTTTACGAGTACCCGATGCAGTATCCAACAAGAAGGTCATAGCATTTCCTCCACACCAACCCGCACGATTAACTACATCTTGAACCAAATCTTTAATATCAGGTGTTGAGTATGTAGTATTGGGGTCCCACGTCGGCATTGCCCAAGCAACTGGTGAGTTGCTAGTTTTGTTAGTAATTCGATTGCTCACATCGCTACTATTCCCTGTTGTAAAAGCAGCAGAGTGATCTACATCTTCTGCATAAATATTTACAGTTGAAGGATCGGCATGTGTCTCATTATTTGAATTGAGATCAATATAGGCAGCAGTAATGGTTGAACCTTGTGGAATTCTCACCTCATCAAAACGAAGACCCACTTTTTGATTATTAACACCAACAGGTGAAGTTGAATATGTGATTCTTAACAATGCAGCATTAGAAGGTTCACTATCATGTGATTCTACATCTCTTCGTCCTGTTCCATTGATAATGAATGCCATCTCATTATCAGCCGCCCAATCTGGGCGATCAATCACTGATTGCACGAGGGTGCGTAAATCTGGAGTAGTTAGTTTTTCATTTACATTTAGTTCTTCAACCTCATCCCAAACTACATGAGGATCGACTACAGCATTTATACGCCCGGTTACATCATAAGTATCATTACCAATGTTAAAATCTGGTGCATCGCCAATATCTTGAATAAATACTTTAAGATCAGTTGCATCATCTCGATGCTCATCAATTTCAAATTCAATTTCCGCACAATGCACTACTGCACCTGCTCCTATTCCATTTGGAACATTCACGTCTTTAAATAAGAGACCAACATGTTGATTTTGACGATTATTAAAATTATCGTATACGAGCTCTAAGTCACTACTATCTTCATGCACATCACCATCTTTATCTTCTTCTACATCATCATCGTCATCATCAATACGAATCTCGACAGTAGAGAGTCCAGGTGCAGTAGCCCCACAAGAAGAGAAACCTGAGTTATTACCAATGGTTAATTCATCTGCGTTAGCATCAACCGTGCCTGCCGCTTCTTCGACATCATCGGTTGCAAGTTTTATACGGTTAAAGGTTCCTGGTACTGTTGTAGTACCAAGCACATCATTTACGTCTGCGTTGATATCAGCAACGGGAAACAACACTGGCCCACCTTTTCGGTGAAAGCGCATAATGCCAATATTAATATTATTAGTGCTATCTAAAATGGTATGCATAGCTTCTTTCATATGCTCAAGACGTGTCTTACCTGTAGTACCTACTTGATTAGTCATACTTCCAGATGTATCAAGTATCAATAAAACATTAGGCTGGATAGTTGTAGAACCATTTAAAGCAGCTGAACTGAAAAAGATTTCAGTGTCATCTGCCATCACTTGAAATGATGATACAAACATCATCAAAGTAATTATCAAGCTTGTTGATAGTTTTTTTACGAAGTTATTCATAATAAAATTTCCATATTTCATTAAATTAATCCTTTAACAGCTCTCGCCAGCCATAGGTGCTAGCAGCGAAACACCTTGCAAATGATTTGATTGTGCTGATGAAGCACCTAGTGAAGCACTACCTGTAATTGCAAATTCATGACTAACAAACCCACCTTCCCCTAAAGAAAATCCTGCAGATGGTGTACCACACCCTACATAGGCAGCTTCTGCGCTCGCAGTAACATCAGATTGACCGGTATAAGCTATTGTGTTTGATGTTCCAGTAGTAATAGCCTCTTCTAGTGTAGTGGTATTTCTCTTTGCAACATTTATTGCCGATTCTGCTGCGTGGAAAACCTCTTGTTGATGCTGAGAATTTAATGCCATGCGCTCATCAGAAGTAGAAGTGTTAAGCGCATTGAGGCCAATAATGGTCATCAAGATCAGAAACATTAAACTCACAAATAATGCAGCACCTTGTTGCTTTTTTAAGCTCATTACAGTTCTTTTCTTCATGATCTATCCAATCGATTACGTATGGTTGAGGTTGTGGTAAAAACACGTCGGCGTTGGGTATCATTAAAAGGACCTAATGCATCAGCATTGAGTAATGCATAGGTGTTGGTATCAGTGAAATCTGTGGTGTCGTCGACAGAATTCACCAAGAAAGCGACACGAACAGCCGTCACACTAGCCCAATCACCTGTAGTGAGTGTGCTTGCAGAAACATACTGATTATTTAAACCATATAAAATCTGCATATTTTGCACACCACGAGTTAGCACATCTGTGCTAATTTGAGTATCGGTTTCATCAAAAGTGGTACAAACAAGATTTCCCCCAACAATAGAGTATTGATTCTTGGCATACCGTTCGCCATCAGCATATAGTGGCGGTGTAACACCAAAGCAATCTTCTGTTGCACGATACATTAGCGTTATCGAATCGCTTGCATTACCCCCACCATCTGTACTTAGTGCAGGAATAATGGCATCAAAAAACGGGCTCGCTTCTTCCACTATTCCGGGAAACCCTGCTCTGCGAATATCATTACCAACATATTCCACAACAAATCGTCCAGTTTGCTGTACACGTGATAATCCGTTTTGAGCATTATAAGATACCTTTTGGCTGATAAAGGATTGGCCTATTCCTAAAACTATTAGCGTACTTATAGCTAATGCTGTTAATAGCTCAACAAGTGAAAATCCAGTAATTATTTTTTTCATAACAAGATCCTAAAGTCTCACTCTATAGACAACACTTTTTGCAGCTGGCGCAGCCATTTGTAAATTTCCATTAGCATCTGCACCTTCATTTGATTCAGACCAGCTCACCGTGATGGTGTGATCTGAAAAGTCTGTGCACGCATCTGCATCAGTTGTAACACTATCAATACATGCAACTACAATATTTCCATTTGGTAACAAATCACTAATTAAACTGGTTTTCACTGAATCATCTGCATATTCGTTACTTGAATATCCACATGTCGCTATAAATAGATCATGTGCAGCACGTTGAGTTGCATCACATGCTTGAGCTGCTATAGCAGCAGTTCCGTCATTTCTCTCATCACAAAAATTTGCGGGTACTGCGTTACAAGCTATTATTGTTGATGAATTAAACGCTGCATATGCATTAGCATTCATGCCATCAATGTTCGCACGCATGCGCTCACTTAAGTCCGATGCAATAAATGAAGCTTGGCTTCTTGAATAAGCAGATTGATTACTATTTAAACCAAGAAATTGCAGACTAGTAAAACCTAAAATTCCAATACTGGTAATCACAATAGCCACTAATACTTCAATTAATGTCACGCCTTTAATATTTATATATTTAGTAAATTTATTCATGGGCAGTTAGTATTTGCTCCTGTTACTAAACCTGAACGCTCAACCGTAAGAACTCTGCCGCTTGTTGAGTTTTCTTTACACACAGTAAATGTTTGGGCCACTGTCGAGTTTGAAAGGCCTGTTGCAAAAAATATAATCTGGTCGGCACCTGCAGCAGCACGTGTAACAGTAAAACCAGACGGTAAACTATATGTATCAATTACAGTCTCTCCAGCATCGAAGTCATTACCACCATCAGAATCTTCAAAAATTATCCAACCATCCTTCCAATCATTCGATGCACAATCGGATTGATTATTACTTGCGCACACGATGACATTTTGTCGACGTTTAGTTGCCTCTGATCTCGCTACTTTTAATGCAGACAAAAACGCATTTGATTTTGCAGCGCCCTCGTTAGTATTAACAATCGAATTAAAAGATGGCACACCAATAACAACCATAACTGCCAATAATGCAACAGCAGTCATCAACTCGATGATGGTAAATCCATGATGTATACGCATATTCATTTATTTAAATTTATCCTCTCTTGAGAAAGGTAGTGCCTCTCTCATCCAACAATGCAAAT
>CALAJL010000081.1 GCA_937922735.1 uncultured Gammaproteobacteria bacterium
GTGAACTTGACTTGTTCTCCAGGTGATAAGTCTTTCCAAAATGCTTGGTTCGAAGTCTCCATAGATAAGAATATATAGTTGGCCACAATTAGGCGTTTATCTAATAGTCTAATTTTCACTTCTGGCATGTCTAATGCAATGCCATTGGTAAAATTTTGTCCAAGCTCATTATTTCTAATGGTTCCTGACCAAGTCACTCTGTTGCCAATAAAGTGTTTGGCGAGTTCATCTTTGCTCATTCCATCGGCGTGACACCTTGCAACCTCTTGAACAAATTTTTCCCAATCATTAAGCCATAATTTCATTTAAGGTATGGAAATATTTAGTGCCAAGTGAATAAGATTCGCGAGGTATTGCTTGAGGTATTGTTTGAATTAATTAAATTGTGAATGAACACATTCGTGAAGCTCTATGCCGTTTGGTATGGGTGCATGAGCACCAAATCCGTAAGTAATTTCTATACTCGATAGGTATCCACGGTCATCGGTGAATACCAGAAAATCAACTACATCATCTTTATTTGAATTAAATGCAATTTCAAAAAATAAGCCGCTACTTGAAGATAATGGATCAAGATTTACATCCTCAGGAATTTCAATTTCAAATGAGCTGCAGCCACAGTCGCATAAATTTACTATTTTTCCAGCAAATGCATGTTTTCTAAATAAATCCTTATCCGGTAGTTCAAAATCGTAAAGAAATTTCAGCCATTTAGTGGCCTGAATTAAATTATTTTCCATATTGTTAATTTAAATATGCTTTTTAGATCCACTCGGACGTTATTAGAAGTAATTATTTTTAGATTTTAACTTAAATATGGTTGTAATAGCCTAAAGGTAGTCTAGATCTAGACGATAAGCATTTATACTATGGAGTACCATATAGATGAATTTATATGTGTATGTTTTTTGAACGATTAACATAAGACCGTATTTTAACTATCCTGGAGTCCTATCTTGAAAGCAGTTGGCTTATATAAATATCTTCCGATTGATCTACCTGATTCATTAGTCGATGTAGAGATCGACAAGCCAAGCCCTAATGGGCGACAGCTACTCGTTCAAGTGCGAGCGGTAGCTGTAAATCCAGTGGATACTAAGATGCGTTCTCCGCAGGATAAAGTAGAAGATAGCCCACGGATACTTGGTTGGGATGCTGCTGGTGTAGTTGAAGCAGTAGGCTCGGAGGTTACTCATTATAAAGCAGGTGATGAGGTGTTTTATGCAGGTAGCTTTACTCAGCCGGGTTGTAATAGTGAATTCCATTTGGTTGATGAGCGAATTGTGGGCGCTAAACCCAAAACTTTGGACTTTGCCCAAGCCGCCGCAATGCCATTGACCAGTATTACTGCATGGGAAGCAATGTTTGATCGCCTGGGTATTGATAGTGCGGGCGCTGATGCAGGTAAAAATTTATTGATCATTGGTGGCGCGGGTGGTGTGGGTTCAATGGCCACACAATTTGCAAAACAACTCGCTAAACTTACCGTTACTGTTACTGCTTCAAGACCAGAATCTAAGGTATGGGTTAATGATTTAGGTGTGGATCATATTATTAATCACTACTTGGATATTCCTCAGCAAGTAGATAATCTTGGAATATCGGGTTTCGATTATATTTTATGTTTCAACGATACCGATGAACATTGGCAATCGATGGCAACGGTTGTAGCCCCTCAAGGGAGCATATGTTCCATTGTAGAGACGGCAGGGGATGTTGATCTTGGTGCTTTAAAGAGTAAGAGTGCAACTTTCTCATGGGAGTTTATGTTTACACGATCTATGTATGAGACTGATGATATGATTGAGCAACATAATATACTCAATCGTGTGGCGGACTTAGTTGACGCAGGAAGCATAAGCACAACAACGAATAAAATTCTAGAACCTATCAATGCAAATAATTTAAAAGCTGCTCATGCAGAAATTGAAGGTCGGCATGCGATTGGTAAAATTGTTTTACAAGGTTGGTAGTGTATAAGAAAAGAAATTATGAATATTAAACTGCTACTCATTTTAATATCTTTATCACTATGCGTTAGCGTCGTATCAATAAGTGGTTGTGCTTCTAAAAAGAAGAATCAGACGCTCAGTACTTTTGATGAAACCACAAGATTATATGGAAGATTGTTGCGGTGGAGAGAGTATGAGGGCGCAGTCAATATGATACGGCATCAAGATGAGTCAACGGTAGAAATTGATATTGAAGCGTATAACGATTTACGTGTAACCGATTATGAAATCAAGAAAGTTGTAATGGGCGAGGAATTAAAAACTGCTGTGGTCGAAGCAGATATTTCTTATTATTTTGAAACGACAAATGTCGTAAAAAAAATTCGTGATACCCAGAATTGGTGGTATTTGGAAGAAGCTGAAAAATGGTTCTTGGATGATGATTTCCCAGCCTTTTAACTGACTATCATTTAATTCGATATATTTTTACTCAAAAAGTCCCGCCATTGATTATTCATATCTCCTATTGCTAGAAAAGAAGGGTTGAGTAACGAATCTTTTGTATTGTATGACAGTGTTTGTAAATTCATATTTACGATTTCACCACCCGCTTCATTTACCACACAGTGAGCCGCTGCGGTATCCCATTCAGAAGTAGGCCCAAATCGCGGGTAAATATCTGCAACACCTTCCGCGACGAGGCACATCTTAATTGAGCTGCCCATGCTAATGAGATCAAATTCCCCAATCTTATCTTGTAAGGCTTGTAATGATTTCCCTGCATGTGAACGGCTACCGCAAATCGTAGGATTTTTGTCGGGTAAAGAGGAGCGTGAGGAGATCTTCTCAGCGGCAGAGTTTTGTTTTTGTTTGAATGCGCCTTGGTTACTGGCTGCAGAATAGCAGATGTCTTGAACAGGAATATAGACGACGCCAAGGCTTGAGCAATGTTCAGTAATCAATGCAATGTTTACAGTAAACTCGTCATTTCTCTTAATGAACTCCCGAGTGCCGTCAAGAGGGTCAATTAGCCAATAGTTTTTCCAGCTGGATCTTTCGGTGAATGAAATTGAAGCAGATTCTTCAGATAAAATAGGAATTTCTGGAGTCAGCTTTTCTAATTTTTCAATAATTAGGTTATGCGAGGCTAAATCAGCTGTGGTCAGTGGTGAGTGATCTTTCTTTTCCTGAATCTCAAAACCTTCTGCATAGATTTTCATAATCTCTGCACCGGCTTGCTTTGCAATTTCGCAAACAGGATTGACCAGTTCCTTCAGTCGTATATCATTTATTTCCATAATTAAGTTTATTATCTAGGATCTATTTTTTAATGCAAATACCAGTGGACTGGAATTCAATCTCAGCTGTCTTTCTCGATATGGATGGCACGTTATTGGATTTACGTTTTGATAATTATTTTTGGCATGAGCATGTGCCATTACGCTTTAGTGAAAAGCATGCAATTGAACTACCTGTTGCCAAACAACAATTATTAGATCGTTATGAGCGTAAGTCTGGAACCTTAGAGTGGTACTGTGTAGATTACTGGGCAAATGAACTTGAGCTTGATATTGGGGCATTAAAACGCGAAGTATCTAAACATATTCAGATCTTCCCGAATGTTGAAAAGTTTCTAAAAAAACTCAAACTACATGAAATACATGTAGCAATGGTTACCAATGCACATCGGAAAAGTATTACCGTTAAAATGGATCATTTAGATTTGGAGGGATACTTCGATAAAATTATTTCTTCACATGATTATGGTCATGCAAAGGAAGAACAAGACTTCTGGCATAAGTTGATGCAAGCAGAACCATTTGAACCTGATACAACATTATTCATCGATGATAATTTATCAGTATTAACGGCAGCTGAGCTTTA
>CALAJL010000082.1 GCA_937922735.1 uncultured Gammaproteobacteria bacterium
ATACTAGAGCCATAGCCCTATAAATATAAGGTTATCTTGTATTTTAGCTTATATGGTAATACTAAATTAAATAATAACTATTGTGTAACTTAATGGCGCTTATAGAAATTTTACACTTTCCTGACCCACGATTGAGAAAAAAGGCAATTCCAGTCGATAAGGTGGATGATCAAATCCGACAAACGGTGAATGATATGTTCGAGACGATGTATGCCGCACCAGGGATTGGCTTGGCGGCTACTCAGGTCAATATTCAGCAACAAATCATCGTTATAGACGTATCTGAAGATAAGTCTGCGCCTGTATGCCTGATTAACCCTAAGATTATTACCAAAGATGGCGAGGAAGAGATGCAAGAAGGGTGTTTGTCTGTGCCTGGTATTTTTGAAACCGTGCGTCGCGCTGAGAACATTACCGTGCAGGCGTTGGATCAACAGGGTGTTGAATATACGTTAGATGCAGAGGGTTTACTTGCAGTATGCATACAACATGAGATGGACCATTTGGATGGTAAATTATTTGTTGATTATTTATCGCCTCTAAAAATGCAACGAATAAAAAAGAAAATGTTAAAGATGAAAAAATTAGACGCTTCTGAGCAACATAATGGTTCCCAGTCTGCCAATATCATTTAATAGCATGATGTAACTCAACTGTGAAAACTACATTTCTGGCAATGTGTCCATAGTTGCCTTAAGCACCACTTATCATCTTATAGCTGCGCAATTGATATGAGCAAAGTCTTAAATATAATTTTTGCAGGTACACCAGATTTTGCAGCGTCAGCGTTGAAAGCCTGTATAGAGAGCAAGCATAAAGTAGTCGCAGTTTTTACCCAGCCAGATCGGCCTGCTGGTCGCGGACGGAAAATCAAATTTGGGCCAGTAAAACAACTGACTGTGGATGCGGGTATACCTATATATCAACCGCTTCGTTTGGAACAAGAACAAATTTCTCTAATCAAAGATCTGCAAGCAGATGTAATGCTGGTAAGTGCTTATGGACTTTTGTTACCTAAACAAGTGTTAACCCTTCCAAAACTTGGATGTATAAATATACATGCATCGTTATTACCAAAGTGGAGGGGTGCAGCGCCGATTCAACGTTCGATCATAGACGGTGACCAGAAATCTGGCCTTAGCATTATGCAAATGGAAGAGGGTTTGGACACGGGACCAGTATTACAACAATTTGAATGCGATATAAAAGACTGTGATACAGGCTCAATATTGCATGACCGGCTTGCAAGTATGGCGGCATCCGAAATTGTAAGCTGTTTAGAAAATCTTCACATGGGTAAATTAATTCCTCAGTTGCAAGATGAGAGCCAAACTAGTTATGCAAAAAAAATCACAAAACAAGAAACCAACATTGACTGGCATCAATCGGCAACAGAAATTGAGCGTAAAGTGCGTGCATTTAATGCTTGGCCTGTGGCTTATACCTATCTAGATCAACTTCGTATTCGAATTTGGCAGGTAGAACATAATAATGAGGTGGGTTATGAAACGAATAATCGAGCCCCAGGTTCTGTTCTGGTAAGTGAAAAGAAAAATATTGACGTGGTAACAGGGAAAGGAGTTTTAAAAATTATCACGCTACAGTTAGCAGGAGGCAAAGTTATCAGTGCACAAGATTTTATTAATGCCCATGACCTTAATAACGCCTGCTTTAGCCCTACTCCAATAGACAATAATGTAATTAATAATCCAGTGATGTCTTCAGGTTGAATACTTTGTTAATTAAAAGAACTAGGCTAGTTCTGCTAGCCATAACCATTACAATATTCATGAATATTTTTATGAATACATTGGCATGGTCGAAAACAAAAGCTATCGAAGTGAATTACTTAAATGTTGCAGAGTTAGATAACGAATTACGTTTAGATGCTGAAATTGCTTATGTGTTAAATAGTGAAGTAAGAGAAGCGTTGGTAAATGGGATTCCTTTATTATTTCAGATAGAAGTACAAGTTGTTTCTTTACAGAAATGGTTATGGGATAAAGTAATCACAACTAAGGTGAAAACACATTTACTTCAGTACCATATTCTTAGTAAACAGTATGTCTTAGAAAATCTTGAAACTGGTGAGAGTGATAGCTTCCCTGATTTAGAATCGGTATTGGTTCATCAAGGACGAGTTTCTGCCATGTATATAACAGAAGCCGATTACTTAAATGAAAATGAAAATTATGTCGTGCAACTACGCTCCCAACTGATCACTAGTAAATTACCATTGCCTCTCAGGATGAAAAGTTATTTTTCACCTAAGTGGCGTTTAAATAGCGGGTGGCATGAATGGCCGTTATAGAAAAACAATCTATTGTCCGTATATGGCCCATTATATTTTTATTCTGTTTGTTGATGGGGTCATTGTATTTATTAGCAGATGCGACACGTAGTGAAACCAGTTTTGAGGAACTACATTACTGGTTATTTCCATTTAATGTGTTTTTATTAGGTGTTTTTTTACTATTAATTATTGTCAATGTATACCGATTAGGTATGCAGGTGTTGAGACGACAGCCCGGCTCGCGTTTAACGCTAAGACTATTATTAATGTTTGTGTTACTTGCGATAGTACCTGTAGGCATTGTTTATACATTTTCAATGTGGCTTATTCAGGAAGGTGTGGATAGTTGGTTTGATGCAGATGTGGAGCAGGCATTACAAGATTCTGTAGACCTGAGTCGTTCTTCGCTGGATTTGCATATGAGACAGTTGCGCAAACAAACAGAGCCCATGGTAAGGGAATTGTCACGAACGACTTCTTTTGATGCGCCCTTGGTAATTAATGACTTAATGAGACGTAGTGGTGCTGCTGAAATTGTCCTATTTACACGGAGTGGAAATATTATTGCATCTGGAGGTGAGATCGGTGCGGCTGTCGTACCTCGACTGCCGGGTGAGACGGTTATGCGTTTGGTTAGTGGAGGTGAGACGTATGTGGGTTTAGATCCTGCGAAAGATACAGGTTTACATGTGCGTCTAGTGTTCCCTATGAGTGCTTCTGGAGTGACCACGCAAAGACGCATGGTTCAGGTGTTGTACCCCATATCTGACCGCATTAGTAATTTAGCACTAAGTGTGCAAGAAGGGTTTGGTAAATATAATGAACTGGTTTACTTGCGGACACCGCTTAAGCAAAATTTTGCTTTGATCATTACGTTAGTTTTGTTGTTAGGCATTTTGTTTGCGGTATGGGCTGCATTTTATTCAGCGAGAAGATTAGTGGAGCCAATTAAAGATCTTGCTCAGGGAACCAAAGCGGTAGCTGAAGGCGAATACCATAAAAAAATTCCTGTTGAACGTAATGATGACTTAGGAATGTTGGTGGCCTCCTTTAACCAAATGACAGGACGCTTATCTTTAGCGCGTGACAAAGCCAAGTTAAGTCAACGTCTAATTGATAGCCAACGTAACTACTTACAGACAATTTTAGAAAATTTATCTTCTGGTGTGATTAGTCTTGATTCTAATCTAGTCATAAAAACCGCTAACGTCACCGCATCACAAATCTTGAATACCGATATTAATGAATATATTGGGCGTGATGTTGCGCAATTGTCAATGGGGCATGAGAACTTAAAAAGTTTCTGTGACCAAGTTATACCCATGTTGCAAGGCAATGACCAAAAGTGGCAAACCGAGGTGAAGCTACTTGGCGGTACGCAAGGAAATAAATTTCAAAGTAAAATTTTAATGTGTCGTGGTGTGAAACTACCAGAAGACCAGGAGCAAGGTGGTTATGCTTTAGTGTTTGACGATATAACAGAATTAATTAGTGCACAACGTGATTCAGCCTGGGGTGAAGTGGCGCGCCGTTTAGCACATGAAATTAAAAACCCTTTGACGCCAATTCAGTTATCAGCCGAACGACTCCGTCGTAAAATTTTGCCTGAACTTGATCAACGTGAGGGGAGTATCCTGGATCGTGCAACGACCACAATTGTTCAACAGGTTGAGTCAATGAAGGAAATGGTAAACGACTTTGCTGACTATGCACGTGTACCGCAAATCGAAAAAACACCATTAGACTTAAATAAGCTAATTTATGAAGTAGTTGAACTGTATAAAAACAATGCCCATGACTTTGAAGTAATTATTTCACTAGATGAATACCCACCATTAATTTTGGGCGATAACACCCGTTTACGCCAACTCATGCATAATTTAATAAAGAATGCATTTGAAGCGATGTTGGAGGAGCCTAAAGACCATGCGCAAGTTACAATTACGACTCGATGTTTTGAAATAAGTGGAATTCCATTTGCAAGTTTAGTTGTGGTTGATGACGGACCTGGTTTCCCAAGTGATTTATTGGAACGATTGTTTGAGCCATACGTAACAACAAAAAATACAGGTAATGGTCTCGGTCTTGCGATTGTTAAAAAGATTGTTGAAGAGCATGGCGGGACGATACGTGCTGAAAATGCACCTGATAAAGGAGCAAGAATAAAAATTCGCATACCTTTAACTATTGCAACTTCCAATGTTATTGATACAGATGGGCTAACTGCGCGTAGCCAAGGAGATGCTGCATGAATCAAGAAAGTATATTAGTCGTAGATGACGAGCCTGATATTAGAAATCTAGTCCAAGAAATTTTGATGGATGAGGGGTATAAGGTAAGTGTTGCAGAAAACACAACCGTTGCTAGAAAGCACGCTAGTAGTTCACAGCCTGATCTAGTGTTATTGGATATTTGGATGCCTGGAGAAGATGGCATTAGTTTGTTAAAGGATTGGCAAGATAGTGGCAGTATCGCTTGCCCGGTTGTGATGATGTCTGGGCATGGAACAGTGGAGACAGCTATAGAAGCAACTCGCCTAGGCGCATATGATTTTATAGAAAAGCCATTGACCATGGCAAAATTGTTAGTAAGCGTAAAGCGTGCTTTAGAGGCCAGTGAAAAAAATTCAGAATCATCACTTACAGATGATCATGTAGAAATGCCAATTGGCTCTAGCCTGCCTATTCAATCTCTTCGCGACCACGCTAAAAAATTAGCTGCGCATGATAATGTGTTGTTGATTAAAGGTGAGTCGGGAGTAGGAAAGAAAGCATTTGCAAATTTTATACACTCGTTGAGCTCAAGAAATACTAAGCGTTTTATCACTCTAAATGAAGACAACTTTAACAGTCGAGAATCTGCCAAACAATTATTAGGAACAGAAGAAGACGGAGTGGTTACTCCAGGCATTTTAGAATTATGCAAAGGTGGAACTGTTTTTATAAGCGATGTTGTAAAACTTAATTCACAAGGTCAAAAAATCTTGGCCCATCTGTTACAGAAGAAACAATACAGGCGTATTGGAGGTGGAGGTACGCATAAACTTGATGTACGTGTAATGGCAGCAACGCAAGTAGATTTACAAGCAGATGTTAAGGCAGATCGTTTTGATGATGAATTATATTTCTTGTTAAATGTTGTACCGGTTCGCATTCCAGCTTTACGTGAGCACTTACAAGATGTTCCAGAGCTATTGAGATATTACATTGATCATTATTGTTCGAAAGAAAATTATCCATATCGAAATTTTGCAATTGCTGCTCAAAATCGGTTACTACACTACACATGGCCAGGAAATATTCGTGAGCTGAAGAACTTAGTTCAAAGATTACTCATTTTAAGTTCATCTGATGAAGTGTCTGCTGAAGAAGTTGAAACGGCTATTGAAGAGCAAAGTGCTGAACAAGCGATTGGAGCGACTATAAATTCTTCCAAACATGAAGAGCTTTACCAGTTACCCCTTAGGGAAGCCCGAGAATCATTTGAGCGTAGCTACTTTTTGTATCAGTTAAAACAGGTCGACGGCAATATTAGTAAATTATCTGAGCGTGTTGGCTTGGAGCGTACTCATCTATATCGCAAGCTTCGCGCATTAGGGATCAATACCAAAGAAGCTTCATAAATGCGCATACAGAGAAAAGGGCTTGCAAGTCTTAAGTAACGCGCCTATCCTGCGCCGCCAGTAAACAGCCCTAATTTGATGCTGGCTGGAGTAAAAATTATATGAAAATCATAATCTTAGGTGCAGGACAGGTGGGTGGATCTTTAGCACTTAGCCTGGCAAATGAAGATAACGATATTACACTAGTGGATACTGAGGCTAGCGTTTTGCAAGGCATTCAAGATCGAGCTGATTTGCGAACGATTGTCGGTGAAGCATCACACCCATCTGTGCTCGCGCAAGCGGGTGCTAAAGATGCAGATATGGTAGTTGCACTTACCAACAGTGATGAAACCAATATGGTTGCATGTCAGGTTGCTTACACCTTATTTCATACCCCAACTAAGATTGCGCGTATACGTGCAGTGGAATATCTAACTTATAGCGATTTGTTTGTGCAAGAAGCGTTACCAGTAGATGTGTTAATTAGCCCTGAACATTTAATTTCGCAATATATCCAACGTTTGATTGAGCATCCAGGCTCTTTGCAAGTGTTAGATTTTGCCGATGGTAAAGTCAAACTTCTTGCCATGCGTGCAGATCCTAATGGTCCACTGATTGGCAAGAGGATTGAAGAAATATGGGAAGCCATGCCTGAGACTGAGGCAAAAGTGGTAGCGGTTTATCGCAATAATAAATCTATTACGTTGCATAATGAGGGGCATATACAAGTAGAGGATGAAGTATTTTTTCTTGCTTCTTCATCCAATGCTACTTCGATCATTACTCAATTGCGCGGTACTAATAAACCTTATAAACGAATTTTACTTGCTGGGGGAGGTAATATTGGGCTTCATCTTGCCAAGTCACTTGAAAACCAGTATCAAGTTAAAATTATCGAGCGTTTCCCAGATCGTGCCAGTTATTTGTCAGAGGCTCTAAATAAAACGATCGTGTTACAAGGTGATGCTGCAGATCAAGATATGTTGCGTGAAGAGAATATCGAAAATATGGATGTTTTTTGTGCGCTCACAAATGATGATGAAGCAAATATTCTTTCTGCGATGCTTGCAAAACGTCTAGGTGCTAATAAAGTAATGTCGTTAATTAATCGCCCTAGTTATGTAGATTTAGTTGAGAGTGGCATGATCGATATTGCTATCTCTCCACAACAAGTGACGTTAGGCACTTTGCTTACACATGTGCGTAAAGGCGATATTGTTTCGGTACATTCATTACGTCGAGGAGCTGCTGAGGCAATAGAAGCTGTAGCACATGGCGATAAAAAGACATCGAAAGTAGTTGGGCGTAAGATAGAGCAGATTAACCTTCCAAGTGGCGCAACAATTGGTGCTATAGCACGTGGTGAGGAAGTTATTATGGCAGAAGCAGATATCATTATTGAATCTGAAGATCATGTAATTATCTTTTTAGCAGATAAATCTGCAGTTAAAGATATTGAGCGGTTATTTCAAGTAAGCGCAACTTTTATATAAACAGGTTAATTACACTTTCAGATATCTTACACTCTTAGATATTTACTCAAAATTTACTCACAAGTACTTACATGCAAAGACAAATAATTCAGCGTGTTTTAGGTATTTTACTTGCATGGTTTAGTTTTACTATGTTGCCACCAATTCTGGTCGACATCATTTATGAAGAACATGCATACGCCCCCTTTGCAATAGCTTTTCTAATCACTCTGTTGACTGGTTTACTATTATGGTATCCGGTACGTCATTTTAGAGATGATCTTCGATTGCGTGATGGTTTTTTAATTGTTGTATTGTTTTGGACTGTTCTAGGACTATTTGGCGCACTTCCCTTATGGTTAAGTAATTCCCTTTCTATTGGCATAACTGATTCAATATTTGAATCTATTTCAGGATTAACTACTACTGGTGCAACGGTTATCACAAACCTTGATCAGTTACCGAAGTCAATTTTGTTTTACCGACAAGCATTACAATGGTTGGGTGGTATGGGAATAATTGTTTTAGCAGTAGCAATTTTACCTATGTTAGGCGTGGGTGGTATGCAACTTTATCGTGCAGAAACACCGGGCCCCGTTAAAGATACTAAACTAACACCGCGTATCAAAGAGACTGCAAAAGCGCTTTGGTATATTTATTTGTCATTAACGATTGCTTGCGCACTAGGTTATTGGTTAGCAGGCATGACTGTATTTGATGCAATCGGCCATAGTTTTTCTACGGTAGCGATTGGTGGATTTTCTACTCATGACGAAAGCATTGGATATTTTCGTAGTGTGCCAATAGAGACAGTATCAATAATTTTCATGCTGTTATCGGGTTTAAATTTTGGATTACATTTTATTACTTGGAAGTCACAGAGTCTGCGTCATTATTTTCAAGACGCGGAATTTAAAACTTATTTCTTTGTAATTATTTCCATCACCATTATTACAGCATTATTTTTACGTATTGGTGAAGTATATCTAAGCTTGGGCGATGCTTTTTCAAAAGCCATTTTTCATACCGTATCTATTGCAACTACAACTGGTTTTACTACGTCTCAATATCATTTCTGGCCTAGCTTTTTACCGCTATTACTAATTCTTACTAGTTTTATTGGTGGTTGCACAGGTTCAACGGGTGGCGGTATGAAGGTCATACGTGTGTTATTACTTGTAAAACAAGGCATGCGAGAAATGATGCGTTTGATTCATCCTAACGCAAAAATAGCTGTAAAAATTGGATCCAAAGCAGTTGATAGTCGGGTTATTGAAGCAGTTTGGGGTTTCTTTTCTGCATATATAGGCGTTTTTGTTGTGATGCTTTTATTATTAATGGCATCTGGTTTAGATCAAGTGACCGCATTTTCAGCGGTGGCGGCAACGTTGAATAATTTGGGACCAGGGCTAGGAGAAGTGGGCGCTAACTACACCAGTATTAATGATTTTAGTAAGTGGGTGCTGTGTTTAGGTATGCTATTGGGCCGATTAGAAATTTTTACTTTGTTAGTAATACTTACACCAGCATTCTGGCGCCGCTAATATCATTATGGTTGAATTTAATGCCGCAAAGAAATGGAATGATATCTATGCTGCTTGTGATTTGTCTAATGCACAAGAAAATACTAAAGCTGCACATGTCTTGCGAGAGTATTCATATTTGCTTCCTACGTCTGGATTGGCCTTAGACCTTGCCTGCGGGTTAGGCGGAACTGCGAAATTATTAGCTAGACTTGGCTTGTTAACCCATGCATGGGACATTTCTGAAAATGCAATTTCGCATTTACAATTATCATGTAAAGAACAAGGTATAAAAATAATAACTGAAGTTAGAGATATAGAACGAAAGCCTCCGATAGCTAACTCATTTGATGTTATATGTGTCAGTTACTATCTAGAGAGACATTTGGTAAAAAATATTATTGATGCATTAAGACCTAATGGGTTGTTGTTTTATCAAACTTTCATAAATGAAAAAGTATCAAATAATGGGCCAAGTAATCCATCGTATAGGCTGCAGCCCAATGAATTGTTAGCGCTGTTTTCGCCACTGCATATTTTGGTATATCAAGAGAATGGAACGGTTGGTGATACAAATCAAGGTATACGTGATACTGCATTGCTCGTTGCTCAAAAAAGAATAATGACGAATACCAATAATGTGTAGATCAAGATGGCATTATTAACTTTATATCCTGAAATAAAGCCCTATCACGAATTCCGGCTCAGCGTTTCAGAAACACATACATTGTGGGTTGAAGAATGCGGTAATCCACAGGGCATACCAGTAGTTTTTTTACATGGTGGTCCAGGTGCTGCATGTGAACCATTCCAACGTAGATTCTTTGATCCCAAGCAATACCGAATAATTTTATTTGATCAGCGTGGTTGTGGTCGTTCTACACCGCATGCAAGTTTGGTTGATAACACTACGCAACATTTAGTTGAAGATATAGAAACTCTTCGTATTCATTTAAAGATAGAAAAATGGTTGGTGTTTGGAGGGTCTTGGGGCTCTACTTTAGCTCTGGCCTATGCTGAAGCTCATACAAAGTATGTATCAGGCTTAATACTGAGGGGAATTTTCCTTTGCCGACCACGAGATATCAAATGGTTTTATCAGGATGGCGCAAGCTATATTTATCCCGATCTTTGGCAAAATTATGTAAATGTAATACCGAATGATGAGCGTGAAGATTTGGTTTTAGCATTTTATAAACGTTTAACCTCGAACGATGAAGTTAAGCGAATTGAAGCTGCGCAGGCATGGTCAATGTGGGAAGGTAACACTTCTAATTTAGTTTCTAAGAAAGCTGTCTTAGAACATTTCGCTGATCCCCATACTGCATTAAGTTTAGCGCGAATAGAATGTCATTATTTTGTGAATCACTCATTTATGCGTGAAAACCAATTATTAGAAGATGCTCATAAGTTACGAGATATCCCGGGCATCATTGTGCATGGTCGTTATGATGTCGTTTGCCCCGTCGAGCAAGCTTATTTATTACATCAGGCTTGGTCTACTAGTGAATTAATTGTGACACCAAAATCGGGGCATTCTGCTACTGAGGATGAAAATGTGGATGCATTGGTGCGTGCCACACAAAAATTTGCTAAGACGTTGTCATGATTGCATTGCTACAACGTGTAACAAATGCAAGGGTAGTCATCGATGGAGATAAATTTGCGTCCATTAATAGTGGTGTTTTAGTATTTCTAGCTATTCAGAAACAGGATACTGAGAAATCTGCTTTATTAATGCAGCAGCGAATCTTAGATTATCGGATGTTTGCTGATGAGAATGATAAAATGAACAAAAGCGTCAAAGAAGTGGGTGGCGATATCCTAGTCGTGCCACAATTCACCCTTGCTGCAGATACCACAAAAGGTTTGAGGCCAAATTTTAGCATGGCAGCTAGACCTGATCATGGTAAACGAATGTTTGATTATTTTTTAGACAAATTAAAAGCAGATTATGCTAAAGTTTCATCAGGAAAGTTTGCTGCAGATATGCAGGTACATTTGGTCAATGATGGACCGGTAACTTTCTGGTTAGAAATATAAAATATACAAATATAGAAAAGAAAAGCTATATAAACCCGCTTATCAATTATAAAAACTATACCTATTCCCAGTGACTGCACGTACCGCTAGCGTAGAACGCAATACCAACGAAACTCAAATTTCAATACAGTTAAATCTTGATGGAACGGGTCAATCCTCTTTAAAGACAGGATTGCCGTTTTTCGAGCATATGCTTGATCAAATTGCTCGACATGGCATGTTGGATTTAAGTATTGATGCTAAAGGGGATTTAGAGATTGATGCACACCATACGGTAGAAGATGTAGGTATTACATTGGGCCAAGCTTTTAGCCAGGCCATTGGTGATAAAAAAGGAATTGTTCGATATGGTCATGCATATGTGCCATTAGATGAAGCGTTGTCACGTGTTGTAATCGATTTCTCAGGCCGACCAGGGTTAGAGTTTCACGTGGATTTTACACGTGCACGTGTGGGTGATTTCGATGTGGATTTAACGCATGAGTTTTTCCAAGGTTTTGTCAACCATGCAAATGTAACTTTGCATATTGATAGTTTAACAGGTGTCAATTCT
>CALAJL010000083.1 GCA_937922735.1 uncultured Gammaproteobacteria bacterium
TGCTTGGCTAACACAGAAATATCACCGTGTATTTGACTGGACACGAGATAATCGAAATAGTTTAAATGAAACCAGTCAAACTGTTTTAGAGCAAGTTGATAAAACTTTACTCGTTACAGTATTAGCTCGTAATGCTGCAAGCGAACGCCAAGCAATACTAAAGCAATTAGAAAAGTATACGGCCGTTAAACCAGAAATCGATGTAAAGTTCCTAGATGCAGACAAAGACATCTTGCTGGCGAAGGAATTACTTCTGAATAACCCCAATCAGTTACGCCTTGATTACAATAGTCGCTTTGAAATTATAGATACCATTTCGGAACGTGAAATTACTAATGCATTGCAACGTTTAACACGCCAATCCAGCCCATGGGTGACTTTTTTAACTGGCCACGGTGAACGTGACCCATTTAATGAAGAAAACCAAGGCTATGGAACACTGAAAAAAACTTTAGAAACCAGCGGCGTACAAGTTCAAGATCTCAATCTATTAAAAACAACTTTTATTCCAGACAATGTATCCGTACTTGTGATCGCTGCACCACAAGGGGCATTGTTGGCTGGTGAAGAACAATTAATCATTGAATATATTGAAGCGGGTGGAAGCTTGTTGTGGCTAACAGACCCTCAAGATTCGGTTGACGCGAGCTCCGTGCCACTGCCTTTGCTAGCAGAAAAGTTAGGTCTAAGTTGGGTCGAGGGCACAATTATCGATGCCAACCAAGAATTACGCTCTATGCTAGGCATTAAGCACCCCGCAGTTGTGCCAGTGGTTGAATATCAACAACATGACATTACTACTAAACTAATTAATCAAACTCTATTTCCATTTGCTTCAGGTATTGCTATTGCCACTCCTGAGTCCTGGACGGCTCAACCACTTTTTTATTCATTGCCTCGCGCCTGGTCTGAAGTAAGTGCTCTTAGTGAAGGAAATGTTGTTTTTGATAGTGAAAGTGGTGATACAGAAGGACCATTATTAATGGCGGCAAGCTTAACCAGGAATATCAATAATGAATCTCAACAGCGAATAGTCATAATAGGTGACAGTGATTTCGCAGCCAACGCATATATTGGGCATGGTGAAAACTTAACCTTAATCGTGAGTGCATTACAGTGGCTAGCTCACGACGATCAACGCATTTCCTTGCTTCCCTATCAACCACCCGACATTGCGGTAGAATTTAGTAATCATGCAATTGGCACACTAGCGGCAACCTATCTACTCATTGTGCCCTTAGGTACCTTATTAATTGGGGTTTTAATAGGAATTCGACGACGCAAAGCTTGATAATAGCTAGCCTATCTCTATCGGCCCTTTTCAGATCATTTCTTTGTAAAAAGAATCGGCTAAAATGATTCTTCACGTTAATCTGCAAACTAGAGACCAATAGCATTCTGAGTTATAACAACCCATCATATGAGTAACAATAATTCAAATTCAACAACATTAGCTTCACCACCACTTGATATTATTGTAAGTGAAGACACGATCTCTTTAGCTGTAAAACAACCTTTGCTTACCCACCTTTATTTTGGCGATGCAGGGAACTCGACGCATGACTGTTTAAGCATACAAACCGAGCTGGAGCTACTAGGGTCTAACTTATTTGCACAATACTGGTTTACAGATCAGAAGGTGAGCCGCGCGCACTATAAAAATATCCACTTTGCACATACACCTCAGATGATGTTTGGATTCATACAACTGGACTGTGCTACTACAGAAGATTTTCAAGCACTAACGCATAAAGCTTATAGCCAAATATATGAATGTTTAGATAATAACTCTTGCAAACATCTATTACGCACCTGGAATTTCTTTCCACAGATAACAAAAGAAGATATATATCAAACACAACAAAATCGTTATGAAGTATTTTGCCATGGCAGATTAGAGGCAATGGAAGATAGTGGCATTAAAACAAAAATATACCCAGCCGCCACAGTAATAGGTAGTCATGAAAACAATTTACAAATTTATTTTTTAGCTAGTGATACACCCGGCATTGCGGTAGAAAACCCTCGCCAAACTAGTGCATACCATTATCCAGTCGAAGACCATCATACACAGCCACTATTTTCTCGTGGGCTTTTAAAAACCTGGGGCAATCGAACACATTTTTACGTTTCAGGAACTGCTAGCATAATAGGCCACGAAACCTTACATATTGATGATGTCTGTGCTCAACTGAATGAAAGTATCA
The DNA here is from genome assembly GCA_937922735.1 of uncultured Gammaproteobacteria bacterium. Classification (GTDB taxonomy): domain Bacteria; phylum Pseudomonadota; class Gammaproteobacteria; order UBA4575; family UBA4575; genus JABDMD01. Next base: position 2,208 of record CALAJL010000083.1, read on the forward strand.
ACAATGTTGAAACACTTGTCGCACAAGCCAATGATAAACATCATACGCAGCTTAATGCTCAAGATGACTTACTTTATATGAAAGTTTACATTCGCCATCGCGAAGATGTTGAACAAATTAATCAGGTATTAGCCGCTAGACTTTCTAGTAATACACCACGCGCTTTACTACTAGGTGATATGTGTAGAGATAACTTGCTAGTAGAGATTGAAGCATTTTATCAGGCTTGAGGTTACGCTCCTTATGCCTGAATTACCTGAAGTAGAAACCACACGCAGAGGCATTTCACCACATATTAAACAACGGCAAGTCAATGATGTAGTAATTCGGCAATCCAGTCTTCGTTGGCCAATCACACGCAACCTAAAACATAAACTCAAAAACCAAATCATAGATGATATTCAGCGTCGCGCTAAGTATTTATTGTTTACCACACAAACCGGGCATTTAATCATCCATCTTGGCATGTCAGGCAGCCTACGCATGGTCAAAAATCATGTTGAGCCTACTAAGCATGATCATGTGGATATTGTATTTAATAAAATGACGCTGCGCTTCCATGACCCAAGACGCTTTGGAGCAGTACTTTGGACAAGCAGAGATCCTTTAGAACACAAGTTACTTAAAAAACTTGGTCCAGAGCCATTACTTGATGAGTTTACAGGAGAGTATTTACACCAATCAGCTCAAGGGAAAAAAGTAAATATAAAAACATTTATTATGAACGCGCATATAGTTGTAGGCGTAGGCAACATCTATGCTAGTGAATCATTATTTTTAAGTGGTATCCATCCACAACGTGCGGCAGGCAGAATATCTCTAAAGCGTTACAATATTTTAGCAGACAATATTAAAAACGTTCTTCGTAATGCCATTGAACTGGGTGGTACAACACTACGTGATTTTGTGCATGAAGATGGCAAGCCTGGATACTTTGCAAATGAATTAAATGTTTATAATCAAACCGGAAAGCCCTGCCCGGTATGTAATAATCCTATAAAAGTACGCACTATTAGCCAACGTAGCAGCTTTTATTGTGTACAGTGCCAACACTAGTTGTTTTTGGGTTATATAATTTAAACCATAAACATTCACTTAATCCTGCCAACAAAAAAACATTGAATCGTTGTGGAAAGTTTACTAAAAATTCTATTAACTTACTTTTTTAAACTCTTTTCAATAGCATCCCCTAGTTTTACAGCCAAAATTGCTTGGCCTTTGTTTTGCAAACCTCGCATTCGAAAAAAGCCACTCAGCAAAACTGAATTAATGCTAGTGCAACAAGCCAGACAATATTCTATTGATAGTGAAGATTATAAAATTGCAGTGTATGAATGGCGTAATTCAGATAACCCTGAACCAGGAAAGACGGTACTGCTTACACATGGTTGGGGTGGCCATGCATTAAATTTTTCATACATCATTGTGAAATTAATTAAAGCTGGCTTTAATGTTGTCGCTTACGATAGCCCCGCACATGGGAAGTCTTCAGGCAATAAAACTAACCTGATGCATAACACTAAAGCATTATTAAGTGTGTGTGAGCGCATTCCTTATGTACATGCATTAGTCGGACATTCTTTTGGTGCTATGGCTAATGCTTATGCTTTAGAGCTTAGCGATGACTCTAAAAAACTTCCTAACATGAACAAGCTTATATTAATTGCCGGTCCTAATAAGCTGTCAGATATCTTTGCATCTTTTGCTCAAGTGATGGGTTTATCTAATGGTGTACTGAACATTTTTCATCAAAAACTTGAATCTATTGCACAACGAAATATAGAAAGCATGTCCACTGTTGAATTTTTACGTAACTATGATGGCGAAACATTAGTCATACATGACCAAAATGATCGCATTGTGCCTCACAAAGAAGCAGAAATTATTGCCAATGAAGTAATGTCTTCATCCTTGTATACAACCTCAGAATATGGGCATTTTAGAGTGCTAAGCGCCAAAAACGTAATTAACAAAATTTTAGATTTTATAAATATACCGAATAATAGTTAGTAGTCAGAAAATCTCAGTGACTCCGCTGAAATCCTTATTCCTACCAGTTATCATTTTTATCGTCACTCATAGTTGAGATTCTGCCATGCATCATAATTAACGCGTCTAAATTTGTGATTCGGTTCAATATATATAGCTGAACAACTCGATTTAAATACTTACATTCCGCACATGGACTTATCAGATAAGGAACGCTATTCGATCAGCAGAGTGGGTAATGACACTTTTGTGCTTACCGATGCTGATACATTACAAACCTGGCAAATAGAGGTTTTACGAAATAGCTATAAAGAAGAAAACGAAGAGCCCGTAACCACCCCCTCTAATGCAGAGAAGTAAGCTATTACTTCAGCATCAATAAACCGATATCTTTAAGACATTATATTAGTGTTGACCATAACCATTACATCTTCAAAAGAAGCGTAACCACTTACCAACTTGGTATAGCATGCATCGTTTTTGACCATCAAAGTGGGGTAGCTTTGTACTGCGAGCTGTTCACAGAGATCAAAATCTCGCTCTAACTGTTTTAAGGTTTCATTTGATCCTAAATCATCAACGAAATATTTTTCTTTTATCGAAAAACTTTTTGCTATACCCACCAAGATATTAATATCTGTGAGATCTCTGTTCTCTGTATAGAATGCATGCTGAATAGCATGCAGGTATTCCTTTTCTTGGCTTGGTAACTGTTTAGCAAAAGCCTTAATTGAAAGACAAGCTAAACGAGTATTGTAGATAAATTCATCTGGCATCGAAAAATCAAAATCGAAAGGCTGGCCAGTAGTTTTATACACGTTCCGCCATTGCCCCATCACATAATTACGAAGAGTTTCATCCATCGGTTGATGAGTATCGATTCTAAAGGGGGTTAACACGATACGAATACTACTCTCAGGAAATGCTTGCTTTAATTTTCCAATAATTGGAGAAAATCCCCAGCACCAAGAACACATAGGACTCACAAAATAGATAAACTGCATCTTTAGTTGGTTCCAACTTGTGCTTGACCAATACCACGCGAGTCACTAGCAGCAGTTACCTCGTTAGTTTGTTGATTCCAGATAACCGTATGCATGTTTCCATAGTTACGGCCCAATTCATTCAATGCATGACCCTTTGATTTCAGGGCGCTCCGCGTTTTTTCATTAAACACGCCCTTTTCAAATTGTATTTCATCAGGAAGGAATTGATGATGATAACGTGGTAGCTGAACCATCTCTTGCGCGGTCGCGCCTTCAGAGAAGGCTAGTGTAGATAAAAGTACCATGCTAATAATTCGACTACCTCCAGGTGTCCCTAGAATTGCAGTTCGTTTACCATCAAATAAAAACGTAGGGGACATACTCGATAGCATTCGCTTGCCTGGTTGAATGGCATTTGCCTCACTACCAATTAGACCCCATAAGTTTGCATGACCAGGCTGAATTGCAAAATCATCCATTTCATTATTTAGTAATATGCCCGTCCCTTCGGCAACGAATCCCGAACCAAAGTAATAGTTAATCGAAAGTGTTGCAGCTACATGATTACCCTTTTGATCGAGAATTGAAAAATGCGTGGTGTTTTGTGCTTCTTCAACAATAGGAAATGCTTCGACTATGTCTTGATCAATAAGATTTAGGCTAGGGGTTGCAAACTGCATATTCAAATCTGAAAACCGAGTTTTTGCATATTTCATGGACAATAATTTGTCCACAGGAACGTCCACAAAATCCTCATCACCAAGAAATTCAGCACGGTCATGATACGCACGCCGCATTGCCTCAATAATCATATGTTTGCGATCAGTATCACTCATTCCTTGCAAGTCGTAAGCAGACAACATATTCAATACTTGCATCAATACAATGCCGCCAGAAGAAGGCAATGCCGCACTAACAATATCTATATTCTTATAGTTCCCTAATATCGGCTGACGTTCTATGATTTTATAATTCTTTAAATCTTCTAGCTGCCATATTCCACCCGCTTGTTGAACACTATTCACTAACTTATTCGCAACCTCACCCTCATAAAATCCACTCACACCATATTTGCTAATGCTTTCTAGCACCTTGGCTAAATCTGATTGTTGTAAAACATCGCCAATTTGTGGAACTTCTCCCTGAGGTAAAAATATATCTGCAGTCTGAGGAAAAGTACTTAGGCGCTTTATTACTGCATCAGCACGTGATTGATAATACTCACTCACCTGAAATCCATCCCGCGCTAAATCCACTGCCGAACGTAAAGTAGTGCTAAGTGGTAACTGGCCATATTTTTCAGCGATATGTACTAGAGCAGCGGCGGTTCCGGGTATTCCCGCAGCAAGTGGGCCACTCACAGATTGGTCGGTAGATTTACCATCTGCACCAATATACATATCTCGTGTTGCTGCCAATGGTGCTACTTCACGCCCATCGACCATCACATTCTGATCGCTGTCTGCTAGATGTAATAACCAAAAACCGCCACCCCCTAAGCCTGAAGCATAAGGCTCAACCACAGCTAACACCGCAGTTACTGCCACTGCAGCATCAAAAGCATTGCCCCCTTGTTGGAGAATATTAATACCGGCTTGAGTAGCTAATGGATGCGCACTTGCTACAGCAAAGTCATTTGTTTGCGTATTTTTTATTGGTGTGGATCGTTCTTGCGACGTGTTACAAGCTATTAACAAAAAAGATATTGCTGCATAGATGGGCAAGTGACTTATTAACCAGATAAATTGATCGATAATTCGAACACGAAACATCATCAAATTATGCAGACCATTTAGATTTAGTTCTGGCTTTTGGTATGCAATGCACTTACTACAGCAGAGGAAACAAACTTAGATACATCTCCACCTAACTGGGAGATTTCTCGCACTAGACTAGAAGATATATATGAATACTCTTCTGCAGGTGTGAGAAACATAGATTCAAGCTCATTATCTAACTGTCGATTCATACTAGCTAATTGAAATTCAAATTCAAAATCAGATACAGCACGCAATCCACGCAATAGCACTTTGGCATTTTGTTGGCGCGCAAAATTAACTAACAATCCATCAAACCCACAAACTTTTGCATTTTGAAAATTTTCAAGCGCCTCCTCAGCCAATGCAATACGTTCATTTAATGAGAAATATGGCTGCTTAGTTCCTCCACTTGTGGCTACACCGACAACTACTTGATCAAAAATACTACACGCACGCCTTACTAAGTCAGTATGACCATTTGTAATCGGATCGAATGTGCCTGGATAAACCGCAATAAGTGCCATAACTAAATTCTAATACGTATGTGGTTAATAATCGTGACTAATTTACAATATTATGAATCATTAGCACGCTTATAAAGAGCATAACGTACTTCGCCACTCACTTTTTCACGTACACAGCTTAGGGTTTTTAATACTCGTTCTGACCAATTTTCTGCTGGAAGTTCCAAATTTGATTCTTTACTTTTATCAGTTTTTTGCAAAGCGGAAGATTCAATATATAACACGCCATTTGTACTGAGTAATTGCTGCTCCAATATAAGAGGGACAGCTTTATCTAGCAAGTTACTATCAAAAGGTGGATCTAAAAAAATCACATCAAACTGTCGAGTCATAGTCTGCAAATAGTCTAAAGCACTTAGATTGTTAATCTCAATAGAGTGTGCTTTAAGTTGCTGCTTTTGTTCATTCAGCATTGCTGCTATCTGAATATCATCTTCGACTAATACAGCACACTCAGCACCACGAGATACGGCTTCAAAGCCTAATGCTCCACTACCTGCAAACAAATCTAAACATACCGCCCCACTAATATCATTGCTTAGCCAGTTAAATAAAGTTTCTCGCACACGATCAGGTGTAGGTCTAATTTTCGGAGAGTCTATGAAATGAATACGGCGGCTCCGCCACATACCGCCAATAATACGAAGATTATTCTTACTCGGCACTATTAAATTACCGCACTGTATTATTAAAATTTTTTAGTGATATTGGTTAATTTTACTTTTGTAACTCGGGTCCGCCAACGATAATTTTTACTAGTTTATCCACCTGCAGATGTTTGCCAAATGCTGTACGAATATCATCTTCGGTAACTGCTGAAACATTGTCGTTAAACGTTTCCAAGTAATCTAGCGGCAAGTCATAAAATCCTAATAAAGACAGATAACCTAAAATATCTCGATTGCTATCAATTCTTAAAGGAAATCCACCAACAATATTATTTTTAGCAGCGATAAGTTCTTCCTGAGTGGGGCCTTCAGTAACAAACTTATCTATAGTTTCTAGCGACACTTTTGCTGCTTGTTGCGCTTGATCACTACGCGTCTGCAAACCCAAAGTAAATGGCCCTGGCAAATATAGTGGGAAATAATAACTATATACGCTATAGGATAAACCTCGCTTTACACGCACTTCTTTAACAAGACGAGAAGTGAAGCCACCTCCACCCAATATCTGATTACCTACATAAAGATTAAAATAATCAGGATGACCACGTTGTATACCTAACTGCCCTAGATAAACATGCGCTTGTTGTGAAGGATATGGAATATAAATATTCGCAATATCTTCTTGTGGCTGCGGCTGTATAATAGGGTCAGGTTTAGAGCCATGTGCTAAATTTACTGAAATTTGCTCAGCTATTTTTTTTGCATGCTCGATATCGATGCCACCTACTATCGCAATTAATGCATTTTCAGCAACTAAATACTGTTGATGAAAACCTTTTACATCATTCAAGCTAATTGAGTTTATGCTCTGCTTATCCCCTAAAGATGGACTTGCATAAGGATGCTCCCCATAAATGGCTTGATAAAAAGCTCTACTAGCAATATCTGCAGGACTTTGCTCTGCTTCTTTCAGCGCGATTAGTGATTGGTTTTTTATTCGAGAAAAATCTTTTTCAGGAAAACTTGGTTTCGTAAGTATATTGATAAATGTTGTTAGTGCCGGAGTTAACAATGCTTCATCTGTTAAGCTTCGCATAGCAACACTCGATCGATCCAAATTGACACTTGCACCAAATTTTGCACCTACATCTTCAAACTGCTCTGCAATAGCATCAGCATCTAATTTTCCCGTTCCAGTATTTAACAAACCATGAGTCAACTGAGAAAGTCCTGCCAACTTTCCATCTCGACCGCTTCCCGCATCAAAAGTGATCGCAATATCTATCATCGCCAACTCAGGTGCAGCAACAAATAATGTTTTAACACCATTAGACGTGTTCCATTGCTGAATTTTTGGTGC
>CALAJL010000084.1 GCA_937922735.1 uncultured Gammaproteobacteria bacterium
ATTTATATCACCATGTTGATTGGTAAGAAGGTTAAAGACCTTAAGAAAAAAGAAAATAAATCTTTTGAGAAATTTCAACAGTCATTAACAGAGACCCTGGATGGTATTCAGCAAATACGAGCTAGTAATAGAGAGTCTTACTATTTAGATCGTGTAAAAAAGAATGCTGAAGAATTAAAAAATCATTCTGTTGCTTTTTCATGGAAGAGTGATGCAGCAAATCGTTTGTCTTTTTCAGTATTTTTGGTTGGCTTTGATATTTTTAGAGCGCTTGGTATGGCAATGGTGTTGGTTACAGATTTAAGTATTGGCGAGATGATTGCGGTATTTGGTTACCTTTGGTTCATGATGGGGCCCGTGCAAGAAGCTTTAAATATTCAATATTCCTTTTATGGTGCTAAGGCGGCATTAGGCCGGATCAATGAACTATTACATTTGCCAAGAGAGCCCCAGTATCCACATATTGAAAACCCATTTATAGATAAGCATGCGGTAAGTGTGCAAGTTGACGATATTAAGTTTGCCTATGGCGATGGCCCTTATATTTTGGATGGTGTGAATCTTTCTATTCAAGCAGGTGAGAAAGTGGCCTTAGTGGGCGCAAGTGGTGGTGGCAAATCAACACTTGTGCAAGTGTTGCTTGGCTTGTACCCACCGCTGTTTGGTGAGATTAAATTTGATCATGTGCCTGTTTCTAAAATTGGCATGGATGTCGTGCGCGAACATGTGGCATGTGTGCTTCAACATCCAGCATTATTTAACGATTCGGTACGAATGAATTTAACCTTGGGTAGGAAAGTGCCTGATGCAGCTTTGTGGCGCGTGTTGGAGGTTGCTCAGATTAAAAATGTAATTGAAGATATGCCGAGAGGGCTGGATAGTTTGATTGGTGTGGATGGTATACGTTTATCGGGTGGACAACGGCAGCGTATCGCCATTGCAAGAATGGCATTAACTAATCCGCAAGTTGTTATTTTAGATGAAGCCACTTCAGCGCTAGATGCGGAAACAGAGGCCAAACTTCATGTTGCACTTGCAGAATATCTTCAAGGTAGAACCATTATAATTGTTGCGCATCGATTAAGTGCAGTTAAACAGGCAGATACCGTTTACGTATTTGAAGATGGAAAGATTACTGAACAAGGCGGGCATGAAGAGTTAATAAATGCCAATGGATTATACTCAAAATTATATGGCCAACATCAAACTGCTTAGTTGTGTAGTAATTGTATCTTGTATGTTCACTTTGATTGCATGCGCTCAAGGTTCAAGTTCTACGTATGGGCATCTGGGAAATACTGGTAAGAAATTCACTGCAGTTACCAAAATGTCTAGTAAGGACTGGGACAATCCACAAGAATTAGAAAGGGTGTGGCAAGCGAGTTTCGTAAGAGTACCCACTGAAGATGGTGAACCAATCAAGAGCACTATTGCGACGTTAGATCCAGCTTCCTTGGTAGGCGTTAAAAAACTTCCTACGGTAATTTATTTACATGGCTGCTCAGGGTTTTGGCCAGGCACTATTCGCCGTCTTGATTTTTTGGCTGAAAATGGGTTTGCAGTGATTGCACCACCCAGTTTTGCGCGTGAAAAATATACGCAATCGTGTGATATCTACAGACATACGGGCGGTTTCTATCGTGACACGATTAAAATCAGGCAAAACGATGCGGGGAATACCATTGAAAAGGCAAAGCAATTGCCTTGGGTAGATGAAAATAATGTTTTTTTGTTAGGTCTAAGTGAGGGCGGTATTACCACTGCAACCTTTTCAGCAAAAAATGATAAACAATTTGTGAATGCACGGGTTGTAGAGGGTTGGACATGTAATGCGAGCTGGAAGGAGTATCATGGAGTGAATGCGCCCAAAAGTGAACCGGTGTTGACCTTATTGGGCTCGAAAGATCCTTGGTTTCAAAACCCTTACACCGATGGTGAATGCACTGGTCTCCTAGATAAAAATAACGGCAGTAAATCCATTGTCTATAGAAAAGGAAATTTGAGCTACACACATGAACTACTTGATCATGAGGAAGCGAAAAAGCCTGTAATTGAATTTTTGCAGAAACATCTGCGTTGAGCTGTATTCTATGCAGCCAGGTATTAAAAAATTTGATTCCTCCACTGAATATTACTTTGAAGAAGGTTGTTATATAACAGAACTTTCAAATTCGGAGGATGATCCAGGGTTGTCTATTGCCAGAGCCAGAGTTCTGTCAGGCGTTACTACAAAATTACACAAGTTGATCGATACCATTGAACGTTATGTGATCCTTGAAGGACAGGGTTTGGTTGAGGTTGGTGATCAACCGCCTCAAAAAGTAACGACCTGCGATGTGGTAGTGATACCCGAACAATGCGAACAAAAAATTACTAACACTGGTTCCAGTGACCTAATTATTTTAGCCATATGTTCACCGCGTTTTCAAAAGCATTGTTATCAAGAAATAATTTAACCAGAGATCTTATAAGAAGGTTCTAAAAGTTGGAAAATACTTTCTTTGCGATATCAACCGTCTTCTCTATATCTTCTTCTGTATGTGCAGCTGATATAAATCCAGCTTCATATGAAGAGGGTGCGAAATATACGCCATGTTCAAGCATGCCATGAAAAAATTTATTAAAATGATCTTGGTTGCAAGCTGTCACTTGAGAAAAAGAAGTAATGTTTTCTTCTTCGCTGAAAAACAATCCAAACATTCCTGCAACATGGTTTGTGGTGAGGGGAATGTTGTTTTTCTTTGCAGCATCTAATAAGCCGCTAACTAGCAATGTAGTTTTGCGATGTAATTGGTCGTGAAAACCGCGTTCAGAAAGTAATCTAAGTGTGGTAAGCCCCGCTGTCATGGCAATCGGGTTGCCGGATAGTGTGCCAGCCTGATAAACCGGACCTACCGGTGCAAGAGAGTCCATAATGGCACGTTCACCACCTAGTGCACCCACTGGCATACCACCGCCGAGAATTTTTCCAAGTGTGGTTAGATCTGGTACCACTTTATATAATTGTTGTGCGCCACCTTTGGCGACACGGAAGCCAGTCATTACTTCATCAAAAATTAAAATTGATTTATGTTCAGAGCACACTTTTCGTAATGTTTGTAGGAATTCTTTCACAGGTGGAATGCAATTCATATTTCCAGCTATTGGTTCCACGATTACACAAGCAATTTCATCCCCTATCTTTGCAAAGACTTGTTCGACTTCTTCAATATCATTGTAGGTAAGGGTGATGGTATTTTCTGCGGTCTCATCAGGTACACCAGGTGAACTGGGTACACCAAGGGTCAGTGCGCCTGAGCCGGCTTTAACCAGTAATGCATCACCATGACCGTGGTAACAACCTTCAAACTTGATAATTTTATTACGTCCGGTGTGGCCACGCGCCAAGCGTATCGCACTCATAGTCGCTTCAGTACCGGAACTGGTCATGCGTACCATGTCTATGGATTCAACTAGTTCACACACCAGTTTAGCCATTTCTGTTTCAATCTCTGTTGGTGCTCCAAAGCTTAAGCCATGTTCAGCAGCTTGTTGTACCGCGTTAATCACTTCAGGGTGCGCGTGGCCGAGAATCATCGGACCCCAGGAACCTACATAATCGATGAATTCTTTATCATGGATATCATATACACGTGAGCCATGCGCGCGTTTAATGAATACAGGTGATCCACCTACGGCTTTAAAAGCACGAACTGGAGAATTCACTCCACCTGGGATAAACTTTTGTGCTTCTTCGAAAGCTTGTTCTGAAGTGGTCATAGTTTTTTTGTTTCTTTTTTAGTTCAATGTAGTGATAAATATTCTTGCACAGCCTGCGATGGAGATGAAGCATTAAAAACAGCACTGATCACTGCAATCATATCGGCTCCTGCTGCTAATAGACTAGGTGCATTCTGATGTGTAATCCCTCCTATAGCACACACGGGAATTTTATAATCTCGTTTGGCTTGTTGTAGAAGTTCAATATTTGCTCTAGGCGAATCAGGTTTGGTTGGAGAGGGGAAAAAACTACCAAATGCGATGTAATCGACCGAAGCTTGAATGGCAGGCTGTGCATTCACATAGTTTGCATAACAAGAAGCGCCAATAATTTTATCTTTGCCTAGGCAGCTTCTAGCATCCTTTATTGAAATATCATCTTTACCTAAGTGAACACCGTCTGCTTCAACAGTTACTGCGAGTTGTGCATCATCATTAATTAAAAGTAAACAGTTGTAATCTTGGGTAAGCTTGCGGAGTTTTTCAGCGATTTTACATCGAGCAATTTGCGTGCTTACTTTATCTCGATATTGAATTATTTTTACCCCTGCAGATAAAACTTCATCGGTTTTGCGAAGAATATTATCTGTACCAATGCAAGCAGCATCGGCGATCACGTATAGACCTTTTAATTCTTGCATGTAAGTGGGCGATTATTTTAGCCAATGAAAACGGTTGGGAATTTTTTGTCCCATTCCAAGTTGACGCGCTGTCTCTAAACTTTTCCAGGTAAATTCTTGAGCATGGTGGATAGCCGAGACGATATCTTGTCCGCGCGCAAGATTTGCTGCAATGGCAGAGGATAACGTGCAACCTGATCCATGGTATTGATCGGGTAAGCGAGGCCAAGTGCGTGTGTCTAATTTGCGATGGTTGCCGTATAACACGTTACAAACTTTATCGGTTTTTTCATGTGTGCCGGTAACTAACACATAATGTGTGCCACGCTCTAAAAGTGCCATCGCACATGCATCAAGTGTGTCGCCTTCTGGCGCTAAGCTTCTGGTTTCTTCACTATTAGGGGTGACGATAGTTGCGAGTGGAACTAACAAAGTGTTGATTGCATCCACTACATCTTCGTTGGCTAATACTTTTCCCCCGCCAGCAACGATTATGGGGTCTAGTACCACAGGTATATCTTTATAGTCTGTGAGCAAGGTATGAATTGCCATTGCGGTAGTGTCGCTTTCAATTAAGCCAATTTTAATGGCTGCAACCTTCATGTCTTCTAGTACAACGCGTGCTTGTTGAATAATAAAGTGTTCATTTATTTGAGCCGTATCCAAGACATTGGTAGTATCTTGTGCTGTCACTGAGGTAACAATGGGCGCAGCATGGCAACCTAAGCTGGCAATGGTTTCGATGTCGGCTTGTATCCCAGCACCACCTGTTGGATCGACGCCAGAAAAGGCCATTACTACGGGTGTGTTTGCCGATGTTTTCATTGCTTGTTTGAGCTATCTATTTTTTTGGACTTTTTTATAAATCAGGGAAAGAAGTATTAATGAAGTATAAAACATATATGTGT
>CALAJL010000085.1 GCA_937922735.1 uncultured Gammaproteobacteria bacterium
TATTACACCGCAGCTTAGATGACTGGTTTGACCAAATTAATGTGTCACCAAAAGTGCTGGCTGAATTTGATGATAGTGCATTGCTTAAAGCATTTGGTGAAGCAGGTGTTGGAGTTTTCCCTGCGCCCACTGCCATCACAAATGAAGTTGAGCGGATGTATCATGCAAATGTAATTGGCACAGTAGAAGACTTAAAAGAAACTTATTATGCAATATCACCTGAAAGAAAAATCAAACACCCTGGCGTTATCCAAATAACTGAAATGGCCAGATCGCAACTATTTAACTAGCCTTATGACTGATAGTATATATTGTTGAAAAATGTTCTAGTTTTAGGTAATACGTGAAACTGTTTTTACACTCGCTGCAAGCGCACCTTCTAAGAACCCGTTACTGTTATCTGCTGATTCAGAACCTGACCAAATTAACTGATCATTCCATAAACTCTCTGTCACATTAACAATATCATTAGAGGGATGAAACCTAAGAATCTCTTGATCATATTTAGTAGAAGTACGTGCATCAAAAGCCCAATCTTTTATATGCCTTTCTAATGGCTGTGATGCCGGTTCACCAAACAACCTCGTCAATTGCGCAATGGCCAAATCACACAGTTCATCTTCTCTGTGTTGTCGATGCTGCGCTTGCACACTGACAAATCCAAATAATGCATTCAACTCCCCATGACTTGAAGAAGCATCATGAATTTCTTGCAAGGGACCACGATGACTAATCACATCTCCTGAAAAGCCTGCATTATTCCAAAAACGCTCAGCATAAATAGCGACAAATTTTGCATGGCCCGCCATCCAGGTTGCCACTGCATTAAGCTCATCACTACGCGCTTGAGAAAATTGGGGTGAAAATTGTATTGAATCTAACGCTACTCGAGGAGGCAAAGCTAGCACCACATACTTACTATTGATCACTTCAACAGAATCATTCACCAAAAAAGTACAGCTTATGCACTCTTGCTTATATTCTATTTCAGTAACAACTGCATTATTTACAATAGACTTGGATGAAATCTTTTGGATCAAAGCAGTGGTAATTTTTCGTATCCCGCCTTGCATGCGATATGCACCAGCCATGGATACACCCGTTATTCCGCGTTGTACTTTCCCTTGATTATCTTCATACAGTGCATCACCCTCACCTGCTTGCATAAACACATCAGCAGATAATCCAAGCTCATTAATGAGCGCTAAGATATGTGATTGGCCCGGCCAAAACCAGCTTGGCCCAAGGTCGAATGCGGCTAGCCCCGCATCATAGTTCATATGTTTGTTTTGTGAATTACTCGCATTATAAGAAAGAATTCGCCCACCAAATCGATCTCGTGCCTCAACCAATAAAAAACTAACACCCCGTTTGTGTAATTCATATGCAGTGTGCAAACCACTTAGTCCGCCACCAATAATAAGTACTTCAACCTGGTCCGAATCTTTTCTCATCAAAAAGTTTCAGATTGAGGCCTTAAATCTAGTTCATGCGTCCACGCACTTGAGGGTTGTTGAATGAGTTGCATATAAGCTTCGGCAACTTCTTTTGCAGACATCATTTCTGATGGATCAAGATTATGTAGTTCACGGCTTCGTGGAGTATCAAGAATCCCATCTAGAATTACATGCGCGATATGTATACCTTGTTTTTGATATTCTCGTGCTAATGATTGGGTTAAGCCTCGCAATGCAAACTTTGCTGAAGCAAACGCAGAAAAATTCGCACCCCCACGAATACTACCCGTAGCTCCAGATACAATTATTTTTCCATTCCCTTGCTGTAACATTCCTGGTATTACTGCATGCAAAACATTAATTGCAGATAGCACCATTGACTTCCAAGCGAGTTCAAAATCTTCAACCGACGTTTCTAAAAATGGCTTGATATGTAATTGTGCAGGATTATGAATTACTACTCTTGGCACTCCAAATTCCTGGACTACATCATTCAAAACACTTTTAAGTAATACGCTATCAGAAACATCCACTTGTCTAATTATGGCCTTATTCTTTTTAATAGCATCTGCTTCTCGATGCATAGACCTGTTTAAAGCAATCACTTCATATCCTGACATAGACAAGACTTTAATTAAGCTATTACCTAGACCTTCACCTGCACCCACTACGATTGCTAAAGATTTACTCATTAAAATTTAGCTCGCCCCAGATTGCCAGATTATAATCTTCACAACTAAGTAAATAAAAACATGCAATAAAATAGCTAATACAAGACCAACAGCAATAATAGGTACTAAGTTTTCATCTGACATTGCGTCACGCTCATGATTCTCTTTGCTTTGCACCCCCACAAACGAAGAGACAACGCTCTTAAATGCTTGCCATAAAGTAATTCGATTAGACACTTAATCTCTCAATTATTTTATTAATTTTTAGTTTGTACATATTAGTTACATTACATTTTATTGCCTAATGGTTAACTGATCACCTTTATGTGTAATAGATAAATCACGCAAGAAAGACATGCCTAATAATATTTCATTTCCATCCATATGAGGGTTTATATCAGCTTTAATATCAAAAAGTTTGATTTCACCTATACTGACTA
Organism: uncultured Gammaproteobacteria bacterium; assembly: GCA_937922735.1. Lineage (GTDB taxonomy): Bacteria > Pseudomonadota > Gammaproteobacteria > UBA4575 > UBA4575 > JABDMD01. The sequence goes on from CALAJL010000085.1 coordinate 2,569, forward strand.
CACCTAAGGTAGTCGCATAGACCGTGACAGTACCATTAGCCGTTGACACTAACATTTCTGCGCCTTTTTTTAATCCAATTTTATTTGCTACTCGTTCAGGTATCGAAACATAACTTGCACCAGTATCAACAAGGAAAGTTACTTTAGTATTATTAATTTTTCCATTCGCAATATAGTGGCCATAGGAGCCACTTTTCAATACAACTTCTTTTTCACCACTACTTAGTACTTGTGTACTTACATTTTGATTAGGATTGCGTTTATTCTTTTCGAGCACACCAAAAAACCAAACCAATATAGCAAAAATCAACACCCAGGCAATGATGATCATTCCCTTACCGATTTGCTTAGTATGATTATCTTGATTTTGCTCTTCTGGCGGTGTGTCGTCCATTGCTAAATTTTTGAGTATTGCGAAACTGATGCGATGTTATTGATCTATTTTTTATTTGAGCGCTGAGAATATTACTCAGCTAAAAAGTAAATAGTGTTTGCATAAAGCCAATTAAAAACGCCGTACTTGCACCAAATAAGAGCAACCCACCCATCGCTTCAAAGGTGCTCAATAATCGCCATCGTTCAGACAGTGTTATATCTCCATACCCTAGTGCTGTACAGGTCACCACAGAGAAATATAGCGCTTTACTTAAATCTTTAAATTCACCAAGCTTTAAATATAGAAACGCCCAAGCCCAAGCCTCAATAGTATGAATGCCAATTATCATAAATACAGCGAAACCCAGCATACACATCGTACCAAACTGGGTTTGCCAAAATTCTGAAGTAATGGATAACCACTTTATTACATCAATAAGTCCAACTAAACTTACTACATGGAATACAACAACTAGAATAATGACGAGCGTACCTAATGGTATTTGCTTATGTAACACGAGAATACTAGTCCTGTGATTTAATCAATTAATACTAAATACATACACATATAGTCGAAGATTGCATTTGCTAATGATAAACTAAATTTTACTATCAGACGTTAAAAGAATCATAACAAGTCAACTATATGCCCTCCATCAATCACAACCGATCCAGCATTAAATGTATAGCCACACTAGCATGCTTGTTTTTTTTGCTGGTCTGTACAAATTCAAGCGCTATAGAAACAATACGTGTTGGGGTGCTTTTAGATGGCCCAGTGAAAAGAGAGTATGTTCCACTCGATCAAATGATTAATGAAATTCGAGATCTAAATAAAGATGATTTTACTATTGAATTTCCAAGCGAAAAAATCAAACATGGTAACTGGGAAGTTACTCAGATTAGAGATCAATTACAAAACTTATTGAACGATCCTAACGTCGATCTCATCATTACCAATGGTATTTTAGGCTCTCAACAAGCCGCTCAAATCAAAAACTTAAACAAGCCTGTGATCGCAACTGTTGTAGCCGACCGAGTACTGCAACAACTTCCATATATGAAGTCAGGTGTTAGTGGAAAGGATAATTATGTCTATATCAGTGATGATCGCACAGTAGGAGATGATATACGTAAATTTCATGAGCTCGTACAATTTGATCATCTAGGAATTATCGTAGACAAATTGTTTATAGATTCTTTGCCCGAATTAATGAATATTACTGAAGATGCACAAAGAGAATTAGGATTTAAACTAACCTTTATTCCTGTAAGCAACCATCTTGGTAGTGCACTTGGCGAAATGCCAAACGATGTAGATGCACTTTATGTTCCGCCGTTATTGCGATTTAGTCATGTAGAATTCCAACATTTTGCACAAAAATTAATTGCTATCAAAATGCCCAGTTATTCTCTTATGGGAAGGGATGAATTAAAAATGGGCATTCTTGCCACCTCTAGTGGCAGAGACCGAGATACGATTCGTTACGCAAGAAGAATCGCATTGTTAATGCAAAGCATTTTATTGGGTGAGAATGCAGCTAATTTAAAAGTTGCCCTTTCCCAACCTGAGAAACTCGCCATTAACATGGAAACTGCACGCGCAATAGAGTTTTCGCCAAAATGGAAATTTCTTGAAACAGCAGATTTACTGTATGAAGATAATCTTCAAAATCAAACATTACTCACATTTACACAAGCCATTGAAGAAGCTGTTGCTTCAAATCTTTCCTTACAAGTAGATAGATTAGATTTAGAACTTGCCAAAGATAGTGTGACGAATTCGCGCTCTATCTTATTGCCGCAATTAAATATTGGTACTGGTATTACACAAATCGGAGAAGATCAAGCAGAATTACAAGGTTCTGAACGCTCTGCTGATGGCTCATTAAATTTAAGCCAAACAATTTATTCGGAAAGTCAAAGATCGGGTTATGCTGTAGCGAAATTATTGCAACAAGCAGAAGATGCAAATCTACAAAGTAATATATTAAATATAATAAGCAATACGGCTACATCATATTTACAACTTTTATCCGCTGAAGCTACTGAAGAAGTTAGAAAGTCTAATGTAAAAGTTACTGAGACCAACTTAGAATTAGCAGAAGCACGATTAAGAATCGGCTCATCTGATCGTTCTGAAGTGCTGCGCTGGAGAAGCCAAATAGCAACGGATAGAAGAAATCTTTATTCAGCTGAAGCCATGCGCGAGCAGGCCGGTATCAATTTAAACCAGTTATTACACAAACCTTTGTCTGAACCTGTTGGGGTAACTGATGATGGAATTTCAGATCAACTTAATATTTTAGAAAGCGAAAAATTTACGCGTTTTTTTGATAATCCACGTAGCTTCGAAGTGTTTACTGAATTTGAAGTCGAACGTGCGATCAATAATGCGCCTGAGTTAAAAAGATCAGAACATATTATTGCTTCAAATGAACGTGAACTAAAGGCCGCAAAAAGATCTTACTACGTACCAGATGTTAATCTAAATGCGCGCTACGGTGAAAATTTTGACCGCAGTGGTACACGTAGCAACAACTCCATACTACTTGATGATGAGTGGTCCGTTGGAATAGAAGCGAGTCTTCCTATTTTTACTGGAGGGGCGTTAAAGTCAGAAGTATCTCGAACAAGGAATACCTTGTTACAAAACCAATATAATAATAAAAATCTTCAAGAACAAATAGAAACTCGAGTAAGAAATGCACTTAAGCAAGCAAAAGGAAGTTACCCTGCAATTCGGCTAGCTAATGATGCAGCACAAGCCGCAGAAGAAAATTTATCACTAGTAATAGACTCTTATTCACAAGGAGCCGTTTCGATAACCGATTTAATTGATGCACAAGATGCATCATTAGAAGCCAACTTAGCTGCGGTTAATGCACAATATCAATTTATGATCGATTGGATTGAAGTACAACGTGCGATTGCAAACTTTGATGTTTTATTAGAACCCGATGGATTTGAAAACTGGTATCAAGCATTAAATGAATACTATGCAACAAAGAAATAACAGTATTATGAAGAATATGGGAAGTTCTATGGATACATATAAGAAATTTATTTTATTTTTATTGTTGCTCACAATTTTATCAGCGTGCGGAGAAGACCAAACACTTGATCAAGCAGAACAAGCTTTAAGATCAGTGAAAACTGAAACAATAGGTTCATCTCAAACAGGCATTACCCGTACTTTTTCAGGTTCAGCTAAAGCTAATCAGCGCTCTAACCTAAGTTTTAGAGTTGCAGGGAACATGCAGTCCTTAAAAGTAGAAGTGGGAGATCGCCTACAACCAGGTGATGTAATTGCCACACTCGATCCCTTTGAATATCAATTACAAGCTCAACAAGCGTTGGCAAACCTCACTGAAGCACAAGCTACTTTACGCAATGCAAAAGCTAATTTTGAGCGCACCAAAGGACTATATGAAAATAACAATATTTCTAGAAATGAATTGGATTCTGCACGTGCCAATGCCGAATCAAGCAGTGCACAAGTAAGAGCAGCCAATAAAGTGCTTGAGTTAGCACGTCTTAATGAATCTTATACAAAATTAAAAGCAGTTGAAACATGTAGTGTTGCCAATACACTTGCTGAAGTAAATGAACAAGTATCAGCGGGACAAACCATCATTGAAGTAACTTGTGGAGAAGGTTTGGACGTTGAATTAGTAGTGCCTGAAAGCATCATTGCATTACTTCAACGCGGCATGAATGCCAATATTACTTTTAGCGCACTACCTGACAAACAGTTTGCCGGAAAAGTAACTGAAGTAGGTGTCGCATCAAGTGCAGGCACTACCTACCCAGTAACGATAGCATTAACTGAAACCTCAGATGGTTTGCGACCAGGTCTCGCAGCCCAGGTCTCTTTTACCTTTGAGAAAGCTGAAAATCAACGTAATTTCATCGTACCTGCCGTAGCGGTTGGTAACGATGTATTGGGTAAGTATGTTTATCTAGTAGAAGAAACAGCTAAAGAAAATGTAGGGGTAATTAAACGCCAAACCGTAACCACAGGAGAATTGACTACTTCCGGATTAGAAATTATTGAAGGTGTAAAAGAAGGAGACCGTGTAGTTACCGCAGGTGTAAATATTGTTAGAGAAGGATTAGAAGTTATAACAAACTAATATTATGAATCTTACTCAGTTTGCTTTCCGATATGACCGTGTTGTCTATATTTTAATTACACTATTAGTATTAAGTGGAATTGCTGCTTTTTTTCAATTACCTAAAGCTACCGATCCTGGATTTACCATACGTGTTGCAGTAATTACCACACAATTTCCTGGCGCAAATCCTGAACGAGTTGAATTATTAGTAACAGATAAGTTAGAAAAGAAAATCCAGGAGATGCCGGAAGTAGATTTCATCACAAGTGAATCGCGTAATGGTATCTCTATTATCAATGTAAACTTTATTCAGTCGTACAAAAACATGCGCCCTATTTTTGATGATCTGAGGCGTAAAGTTGAAGATGTAAGTACTGACTTACCCAAGAATATAAATGGGCCTTTTGTAAATGATGAGTTTGGGGATGTATTTGGCAGTGTTTATACCCTTACAGGTGATGGTTACAGCTATGCAGAGCTAAAAGATGTTGCAGATGATATTCGAGATCGTCTTCTAAAATTGCCTGATGTTGCCAAAGTGGAGATACATGGCGATCAGGAAGAAGTAGTATTCGTAGAATATAACAATGCACGCCTTGCTGAACTTGGAATTTCACCCAAGCAGCTTTCCAGCGTACTCAGCACCGTGAACATATTGTCATCCGGGGGCGATGTTCTCACCGGCAGAGAGCGAATTATCTTAGAACCGACCGGTAACTTCGAAACGATTGAAGACTTACGTACTACCGTCATCCAGATTCCTGATGGTGGCGTAGTGTACTTAGGCGACATTGCTAATATCTATCGAGATTACAAAGATCCACCTTCTAATGTTGCTAGAGCCAACGGCCAATCTACGTTAGCAATTGGCATCTCGATGCGCGACGGTGGCGATATTACAAAGTTAGGCGCAGAGTTAGACTTGCTAATGCCGAGTATACAGGCGCTTTATCCTTGGGGTGTTGAAATAGAAAAAATATGGTTTGAAGCAGATTTAGTAGAAGCCAATATTGATAATTTTATCCTCAGTCTATTACAAGCAGTTGGCATTGTTTGTTTAGTCGTAATTTTATTCCTAGGTTTTAAAACAGGTGTTGTTGTCGCCACATTAATTCCAGTCGCTATGGTAATTGCGGTGTATGTCATGCAAGTTTTTGGAATAACCATTAATCAAATTTCACTAGCCGCATTAATTATTTCTTTAGGCCTTTTAGTAGATAACGCTATTGTTATGGTTGAGTCTGTTATCGTTAAGTTTGAGTCTGGATTATCTGCTATTAATGCTGCGATCGATTCTGGTCGCGAACTATTTTTACCATTACTCACTTCATCGCTTACAACCAGTGCTGCTTTCATGCCTATTGCATTAGCAGAATCAGCGGTTGGTGAATATACCTCTGATATTTTTTATGTAGTCACTATCACCTTACTAGTATCTTGGTGTGTTGCGATGACACTAATTCCGATGCTTGCA
>CALAJL010000086.1 GCA_937922735.1 uncultured Gammaproteobacteria bacterium
GACTGTATATTTATCTAATGCCTGCCTAGTCTCTTCAGCATTGGGATCATTCACATTCTCTCCTGCTCTCATTCTTTCTAATGCAGCCGCTAATTGCTTTTTATTAATACCAGCCTGCTTAAGCAGGCTCCCTAACTCACCTTTATCTTCTAGAGCAGCAAGTGCAAACATTTCAGAAGCAATGTAATTATCGCCACTTTGCTGAGATAGCTTATCGGTAACGTTTAACAAGTTACTCAATGCACTGGATATGTGCACTTCGCCCGCCGTGCCGGTAACACTCGGAAGGCGCTCAATAAAATCTTGAGTTTTTTGTTTAATCGCATTTACATCTGCACCAGCTCGAAGATATAAATTAGCCACAGCACTATTTTCTTGTCTCAACATTGCTACCATCAAATGCACTGGCTCAATGAATTGATGATCTTTACCTACCGCAATCGATTGCGCCTCTTGCAAAGCAAGCTGGAAATTATTCGTTAATTTATCCATGCGCATATTGAATACTCCATTGTAATTGGCTATGACATAAAAATGAGGCCAAATTCAACGAATTCAAGGCCAGAACAATAGAATTCTTACCTATAGTCATCGGCTGGACGTAAAGATTCTATAATAATGAATATACAAAAAAGACACGTGCGCCAGATGATACGGATTGTGATTAATATATTGCTAAAATGTCTGTTAAAAACCTGAAGTGTTAGCCTATGACTGGGCGAAAATAAATATATCAAGCATGAAACAACAAGACCTATATTTTTCTTGTGATTATGTCTGCTAACGACCCAAAGCGGACATAGAGTTACCTAGATGAATTGTCCAGCGAAGCATTAACACGTTAACTTGATGCAATATCCTTGTTGCCCCTCATCTTCGTACATCAATGTGCTCACTACGCAATCCAGATTAATGTTGCCATTCGACCTGTCTCACCATCTCTTCGATATGAGTAAAATGATTCCTTTTCGCTAAATGTACAGTGCTCACCTCCACATACATTAAATACATTTTGTTTGGCTAGAATGTTTCTTGCTATCCGATAGATATCTGCAAAATATTTATTATTACTTTCTTCAAATGCATTACTATGTATTTTATCTTTAGTCAAAAACTGCTTAACTACCTCGATACCAATTTCAAATTTATTAGGACCAATTGCAGGACCTAACCAACATGTAATATTTTTATTATTCACAGGTATAGTTTGAAGGGTATTTTCTAGTACGCCATTCACCAAGCCTCGCCACCCCGCATGCGCTACTGCTATATGTTCGCCTGATTGGTCACAAAAAGTTACGGGCAAACAGTCTGCAGTGAGTACCGTGCAGACTATCCCCTCTTCATCTGTATACGCAGCATCAGCAGTATTATTAATATGATTTTTTGCGGGCAAAGATAACACCGATGCACCATGTACTTGTTCTAACCAAACTGGCTCATTAGGAAGCTGTAAATCTTCTTCGATTAAACATCGATTACTTTTTACATTTTTCTGTTTATCTTTAACATGCCCACCCAGATTAAGTGAGCTATATTCTTGAAGGCTATAACCACCTTTCCTTGTAGTAGTTACACAATGTATGTTTTTTGGTACAGACCAATTTGGAGTGATATATTCAAGATTCATTTAGATTGCTTTCTAATGTATCGACCAACTCTTGAAAGTCAGCTGGCAATGGCGCTGAAAAAGTAACTTCAGATTGTTTTTTGGGGTGAATAAACGAAAGTTCTGCTGCATGCAATGCTTGACGAGGAAAATTTGTTAGTAATTGCAAAACACTGTTTTTTCCTGCATTCATTTTTCTTCCATACACGAGATCGCCAATTATAGGATACTTTATATGTGACATGTGTACACGAATTTGATGTGTTCTACCGGTTTCTAACTTCACATCCAACAAGGTAAACCCATTATATTTTTTTCTTATTCTATAATGTGTAATTGCAGGCCTACCCATGGAAGGTTTTACAGTCATACGTTTTCGATCAACAGAGTGCCTTCCTATAGGCTCATCAACTGTTCCACCTGCAATCATTTCACCATAGACAAGTGCAATATACTTTCTTGAAACGGTTCTTTCTTGTAACTGCTCAATTAGATGCGTATGAGTCTTAAGATCTTTAGCGACTACTAATAAACCCGTGGTATCTTTATCTAAGCGGTGAACAATTCCAACTCTTGGCACGGAGCGAATTTCTGGAATGTGATGTAACAACGCATTGGCCATAGTACCCGATGGATTGCCCGCACCAGGATGCACAATTAGTCCAGCTGGCTTATTAATAACAATTAATTCATCATCTTCAAATACGATATCCAAATCCATTTCTTCCGGTTCAAGCGAAACCTCATCTTCAAGCTGGGCTTCAAGCTGAATATCTTCGCCACCATCAACAACATCCTTAGGTCTCAAATGCTTACCATTTACACTTACATCACCATTTTTTATCCACTTTTGTAAACGAGCACGTGAATAATCTGGGAACAACTTAACTAAAGCATTGTCCAAACGTATACCCTCACATTCATCTGGTATTACGCCAGTTAGCATTACTTTTTTACTCACAATTTAAGCAACCTATACGTTTATTTTGTACGAATTTGATGAAATGGTTATACTCTATACCATATGAAAGACTATACATTAAGCACAAAAAGATCCATTTGGCAGACTATGCTAATGCTAATTCTTATAGTATCGATGTCAGGGTGCTCGTCTTTGTGGCCATTCGGCAAAGATGAAGAAGAGAAAGATCCAGAAATAGCAGCTGACGAATCTGCTGAAAAATTATACAAAAAAGCAAATAGGTTATTATTCGCCAAAGATATCACAGGTGCTGTTGAACAGTATGAGCTCCTAGAAAGCCGATATCCATTTGGACGTTATGCTCAACAAGGTCTTCTAGAACTCACGTATGCCTACCACAAACAAAACAATATAGAGCAAGCACTTTCAACAATAAATCGTTTCATTCAACTAAATCCACAACACCCAAGCATCGATTATGCTTACTATATGAAAGGCTTAATAACTTTCGACAAAGGTAAAAATTTAATTAATTTTCTCATCAAAAGAGACCCATCAAACAACGACCCCACGTCTTTACATGAATCATTTGATGTTTTTAAGCTCCTCATAGAAAAATTTCCAGATAGCAAATATGCTGAAGATGCTAAATTACGCATGATTTATTTACGTAATGAGCTTGCTGAATATGAACTCAAGGTTGCGAAATTTTATATGCAACGTGGCGCATATGTAGCATCTGCCAATCGTGCAAAATATATTATGGAAAAATACCAGGGCGCAGAAATTATGCCTGAAGCGGTATATATTCTAAATCAAGCCTACTTAGCACTAGGCATCAATGATCTAGCTGCTGATACTCATCGCGTATATGCTCAAAATTATCAAACTGGTAAAGATGGCATCATTGACGAGAAATTTGCACAAGAAAATAGAAGCTGTGCAGAAAGTTTGTGGGGGAGAGCGTTAGAAAAATTACGCTTAAGAACCTACTACTGCAACTAACACTATCGTATTATTAGCTTAATTTAAAACCTGAGGTAATTGGATAGCGCCTATCTTTACCATAAGCTCTAGAAGTTATTTTCACACCTGGCGGTGATTGGCGCCTCTTATACTCATTGCGTAATACCATTTTAATTACACGACTCACTACTTCTTTTTCATACCCTTCTGCAATTATTTCTTCTAACGTATAATCCAGTTCAACAAATTTTTCTAGTATAGGATCTAAAATTTCATAGGGCGGTAAACTATCTTGATCAACTTGATCTGGCGCAAGTTCTGCAGATGGTGCGCGTGTGATAACTCGATCAGGAATTACTTTACTAATGCTATTTCTATATCTAGCCAACTCATAAACTAATGTTTTAGACACATCTTTAAGCGGAGCAAAACCACCCGCCATGTCTCCATATAAGGTGGCATAACCAACGGACATTTCACTTTTATTCCCAGTCGTCAACAACATACTTCCCGTTTTATTAGAAATGGCCATCAATAATAGCCCTCGAATTCTCGACTGTATATTTTCTTCAGTAACATCCACTGAATAACCTGAAAATAGTTCA
>CALAJL010000087.1 GCA_937922735.1 uncultured Gammaproteobacteria bacterium
AATACCTACTAACATTAAGTGGATTGCTACGGCGCCAATAACAGCGTCTTATGCCATTACATTTATCATAGTTGATAATTTATACGTTATTAGCGGACTAGGGATTGGATTAACTGCTTTACTAATATACTTGCACTCTAAACCTAGTGAAATACAAGTTATTCATCAAGCTACTTACTCACCGTCTCCAAAATTACATCAGCCAGTAACTTAAACTCATATTGTCTTACACTCGCTTTTCGCCATGCGAGGCCTATTTCTCGGTAAGATTTATCTTTTAAGTCTTTTGTCAACACCTTAGTGTTTTTTAGCAAACCACTGTCGATGGCCATTTGCGGAATAAAGGTAACTCCTAAATCACTATCCACCATCTGAATTAAGCTATATAAACCACTTGCTGAGAATTTACTGATATTGCCTTTACGTGCAATGCTACAAGCGCTTAAGGCATGGTCTCGCAAACAATGTCCATCAGCTAATAACATAATTGCTTCCGTATTATTTTTACTAGGAGTAAACTTTTCTGGATCAATAAGTGAAGTGCCTTTTTTATAGGCTAGCTTAAACGGGTCATTGAATATAGAAATAGTTTCTGTGTTTTGTAACTCAAAGGGTAACGCGAGCAATAACACATCCAACTCTCCCTCTAATAACTGGGTATGTATTTTTTTAGTCTGTTCCTCAATTAAATATAATTCAAGCTTGGGATATTTTTTGCGAATCTTAGGAAGAATTTTTGGCAATAGAAATGGTGCAATCGTTGGAATGATACCCATCTTTAGCACACCACTAAGTGGCTCTTGTATTGATTTTGCAATATCAACGATACCTTCCATATCAAACAAGGCCAAGCGAGCTTGCTGAGCTACTAATTTTCCTGCTGAAGTAAACACAACACTCCGGTTGGTACGATCCACCAATGATGCATTGAGTAGTGTTTCTAAGTCCTTGATGGCCACACTAAAAGCAGACTGGGTAACAAAACAGGATTCTGCTGCATGACCAAAATGTAAGTGTTTCTCTAGAGCAACTAAGTAACGCAGCTGTTTGACGGTAGGTAAATTAATCATACATAAAACCGATTGCTACAATGTAAATAATGAAATTTACTTATAGCAAATTTAAACTAGAATTACTAACTATTGTAAAGATCTGACTAGATTAAAGAAAATATTCATTGCCCTAGAGATTAAAATACAAAGGTTTCAAGGAATACTCCTCCCTCCCAATTTCCTTATATATCTTTGAATACTCTGTTTTGCTAGGGCAATGTTTTTTTGTTAATTGGTTTCTGATTCTTCAATCATTTGCTGGATGCGTTCTTGTGCATCTTGACTAGACTCGAGCGCTTGTTGTGCACGAAGGCTATAGTCTTGATATGCTGGAATTGCAATCGCAGCCAAAATTCCAACTAATGCGATAACTATGGGAATAAGTAAACCTACAATCTTAATTCCTGTTGGATTTTCATTTGGCTGAGGTCCATATGAATTTGACCCTTTAGTCCCAGGCCAAAATAAAACATATAAGGCAAAAATAATTCCCACAAAAGGAACATACATTAGTATTTGCCACCAACCACTTCTATCTAGATCATTCAACCTACGTCTTACTAAGATAATTGAAATTATAATCAGAGGTAAATATAGAGCAATTAATAGTAACGCTGAGGTTACACCTGATATGTCAGTTAAAACGGTAGCAATGGATGGAATAAGAAATGCCGCTATGCCTATTAAGAACAACGTTATTATCGTAAAAAGCATTCCATAAGCTAAATACCTTAATCTGCCTATTCTTCCATTGATTACAAATATTTTTGGTTGATAGGTTTCGGCAGATGCAGTTGCTGGGTTTGATTTCGGGCTTTCATATGGATTATTAGTTTCCATAAATATTCCTGGAGAGTTATAAGCGATATTTTTCTTAATGTGTTATTTGAATGATTAACACATCATACGAAGCTAGTAGATGAGCTATTAGTTAATGAATAATATCTAGAAATTCTAAAATTTCATCTGCTGTTGCTCGGCCGCGGTGGTTATCACTTACTTTAGAGTACTGAACATAACCGTCATGATCGATTACTAATGCTGCTGGATATGCAGTTTCATCTGGTGCATTCCATCTAAGACCTAGATGATTTGTAATAGCATAATCACTATCAATAACGAAAATAAAATTACTTGGTAAATCCTCTACTTCTTCTAATGGTGCTGTAAATTCTTTAGCACGTGTATCCAGATTGTTTACTTCTCCAGGATAGATAAATACAACAGGCGTATTTCTTTGTTGTTCAAATTCTTTTGCTTTAGCAATATAGCCTGCAACTTGAGTTGAACATACTGGGCATTGCTTACCAGGGAATCCGCGGAGCATGACAATTACTACAGAGCCTTTTTCAACTGCTTTTGAAAGTTGAAACGAACCACCATTCATGGTGACACCAGAAAAATCCTCTAATAACGTACCTTCTTTAGGACCAATCTGAATATCGCCAGCATATGAATAACCTGTTAAACAAATTAGAAGTAATAACGAAATAGTAGTAGCTAATTTTTTATTCATCAAAGTGCCTAATTCTATTTGGAGAATAACAAGACTATTCCACTGTCACCGACTTAGCAAGATTACGTGGTTGATCCACATCAGTGCCTTTTAGTATTGCTACATGATACGCAAGCAATTGGAGAGGAATAGTGAATAATATAGGAGCGACTGCATTATCAGGAGCATCTACTTCTATAACAATAGTATCAGGCTCTGATAAAAAGCCTGAACTAACATCTGCAAATACATGCAGTACACCACCACGTGCACGGACTTCTTCAAGATTGGATTTTAATTTTTCTAGCAGCTCATCATTCGGTGCTACTGCTATAATAGGCATTTTATCGTCTACTAATGCTATTGGCCCATGTTTAAGTTCACCTGCTGGATAAGCCTCAGCATGTATATACGATATTTCTTTTAGCTTTAGCGCACCTTCCATGGCTACTGGGTGATGAGAACCACGCCCGAGGAACAATGCATTATTTTTATCACCATAGTGTTTGGCTAATTTTTTAATTTTCCCGTCTAACTCTAGAACACTATTAATTCGGGCAGGTAAGTTGGTCAACTGTTCAACTAGAATTTTTTCCATCTCGTCATGCATACCATGACGTCGACCTGCTGTGATCACTAGTAACAACAATGCAATTAACTGTGTAGTAAAAGCCTTAGTGGATGCAACACCGATTTCTGGACCGGCATGTGTCATAAGCACTAAATCAGATTCCCGCACTAATGAACTTTCAGGCACGTTACATATAACCAAAGAACCCACATATCCTTCTTGTTTCGCTTGTTGTAATGCCGCTAATGTATCGGCTGTCTCACCAGATTGAGAGATCGTTACAAACAATGTGCCGGGTTGAACAACATGTTTTCGATAGCGAAATTCGCTAGCCACATCAATAAAACATGGAATACCGGCTAATTCTTCAAACCAAAATTTTGCAATCAAACCAGAATGGTAACTGGTACCACACGCGATAATCTGAATTATTTTTGTTTGATCTAGTATTTCTTTTGCTTTAGGGCCTAAGATTTGCTCAGCGACACGACCATTAATTAATCTACCTTCAAGAGTGTCTGAGATGGCTTGTGGTTGCTCATATATTTCTTTGAGCATGTAATGCGGATAACCACCTTTTTCTACCGCGTCTGCTGATAGTTTGCTTATTTTTGATTCCCTTTTAACCAATGTTCCCGTGTGATCAAGTATGCTAATTGCATCACGTGTGATTTCTGCAATATCACCATTTTCTAAAAATATAAATTCGTTAGTTTCTTTTAATAAGGCTTGTACATCTGATGCAATATAATTTCCTTTATCACCTATTCCTAGAACTAAAGGACTACCATTTCGTGCGGCAATTAATTTATCAGGATCATTTTTATCAATCACCCCTAATGCATAGGCTCCTTTGAGGTCTTTAATGGTATTACTAACCGCTTGATAGAGTGTGAGCTCTTGATCTAAATAGTGAACAATTTGATGAGCAATAACCTCAGTATCTGTTTCTGAAGTAAAACTGAATCCTTGCTTAATTTGTTGTTCTTTTAATTCTTCGAAATTTTCAATGATGCCGTTATGAACAATCGCAACACGGTTATTACAGATATGTGGGTGAGCATTATTTTCTGCTGGAATGCCATGGGTTGCCCAGCGGGTATGCGCAATACCCAATTCACCAACTAAGGCACTTTGATCGAGAGCTTTGCTTAATTCACTTACTTTGCCGGTTCTACGTACGCGGTCAATGGTTCCGTTTGTCAGCACAGCCATCCCAGCCGAGTCATAGCCTCGATATTCTAAACGGCGTAATCCCTCTAATAATACTGGTGATACATCTCGATTAGCGATCGCTCCAACAATTCCACACATATATTTTTCTACTTTATTTGAATATTTATTTAGGCTTTTTTTGTGGCCGTTGCCAATTATCAATAGTGAATTGTTTACTACGTGCCAATGTTAATTTTTGTTCAGGAGTATCTTTTGTAATGGTTGAACCTGCCCCAATTGTTGCTCCATCGCCTATAGTCACAGGAGCTACAAATTGAGTATCTGAACCAACGAATACATTATCACCAATAATAGTGCGGTGTTTGTTAGCTCCGTCATAATTACAGGTTATTGTCCCTGCTCCAATGTTTACGTTTTCGCCGACCTCACTATCACCGATATAGCTTAAGTGATTAATTTTACTACCCGCTTTGACATCAGCTTTCTTAATTTCTACAAAGTTACCAACTTTTACCTTATTTCCTAAATTTGTATCTGGGCGGATACGTGCATAGGGGCCCACTTCACATTTTTCACCTATGTTGGCATTCTCAATATGACAATTTGCGAGAATATTCGTACCAGCTTTGATTTTCGAGTTAATAATGACAGCATTTGCACCAATAGATACGCCATCACCAAATTCATTGTCGCCTATAAATATACTATTGATATCAATTTCTACATCTTTACCCGTAATCAAACTTCCACGCACATCTATACGATTTGAATCAATAAGCGTTACACCATTCGTCATTAATTTTTCTGCGATTCGTTGCTGTATTATTCGCTCAACTTGTGAGAGATTCATTTTATTATTCACACCGAGAATTTCTTTCTCGTCGTTACAAACTATTGCTTCAACGATTTGCTTTTGTTTTACAGCTAATGCTATACAGTCTGTTAGGTAATATTCTTGTTGAGCATTATCGTTACTTATTTTTCCTAACCATTCTTTTAGGTGGCCGGCTTGTGCTGCCAAAATACCAGAATTTATTTCTTTAATTTTTAAGGTTATTGAATCAGCATCTTTCTGTTCAACTATTGCTTTAACATTTTTAACAGAGTCATTTAATACATCATTCATGCTTCTTTGAATTTCGCCCTGTGAATACGTATCGTTAGTACCTTCACGAACGATACGCCCATACCCAGTGGGATCATCTAGCATCGCTGACAATAGAACTAATTCTTTAGCCGATAATTCATTTATAAGTTGTTGCAATGTATCTATTTTAAGTAATGGCACATCACCATATAAAATTAATACATTTTGTTGATCATTTTTAATATGTGGGAGAGCTTGTTGCACTGCATGACCTGTGCCTAACTGCTCTTCTTGCAAACACCAGGTTATAGCATCATTTTGAATAGTTTCTTTTACTAGTTCTGCACCATGTCCAATTACTACATGAATTGCATCAGGTGATAGTTTTTGTGCAGTATCAATTACATGAGCCAACATCGATTTACCAGCTACTTTATGAAGCACCTTTGGCAAATCACTATGCATGCGTGTACCTTTACCCGCTGCAAGAATGATAATTTCTAAACCCATATTAAATAATTATGTTTATATACAAAGGAGGATATCAGTAACACATGAATAGTTTGTTTACATGCATCAACTTTTACAACAGTTTATGACAAACTGGCAAAGAAAAAAAAGTTTAATCAGAATAGATGGGTTAACAGCCAGATAAGCCGCTACTCAAACTTTACAAAAGTATTGATCGGGTTTAAGGTCTTGTTTTACTTGCGTATTTTACGCATTCTTTCAATCATGCGCAGCTGCTCAGCTGCCCTGACTAACTCGGCTTGTGCTTTCGCAGCATCAAAATCACCTTGTTGATCTTTAAGTGCTTCTTCAGCGCGTTGCTTAGCTTCTAGGGCTTTTGCTTCATCTAGATCTTCTGCGCGTATGGCAGTATCAGAAAGAACGGTCACTACACCTGGTTGAACTTCAAGAATGCCGCCAGATACATAAAGGTACTGGTCTTCTTCACCTTCAACTTCAATCTTTAATTCTCCAGGGCGTAACCCAGTAACCAATGGAGTATGGCGGGGATAGATACCAACATCACCCATTTGTGCAGGCGCAAATACTGCGCTAATCGTGCCAGAGAATAATTCTTTCTCAGCACTGACTACATCAAGATGCATAGTGGTATTTTCAGCCATTTACTTCATTTCCTCAGCCTTTTTAACCACATCCTCAATTCCGCCTTGCATATAAAATGCTTGCTCAGGCAAATGATCATACTCACCATCTACAATCGCTTTGAAGCTAGAGATAGTATCTTGCAATGAGACTAATGCACCAGGTGTACCGGTAAATACTTCAGCCACTGCGAATGGTTGTGATAAGAAACGTTGGATTTTACGAGCACGAAATACTACTTGCTTATCTTCTTCAGATAATTCATCCATACCCAAAATTGCAATAATATCTTTTAATTCTTTATAACGTTGTAATGTGTTCTGAACTGCACGAGCCGTATCATAATGCTCATGGCCGATAACTAATGGATCTAGTTGCCGACTAGTGGAATCCAACGGATCCACAGCAGGGTAAATTCCAAGTTCAGCAACTTGTCTTGACAATACAACTGTTGCATCTAAGTGTGCAAAAGTTGTTGCAGGTGATGGATCAGTTAAGTCATCAGCAGGTACATAAACCGCTTGAATAGATGTAATCGATCCGTCACTTGTAGATGTGATACGTTCTTGTAAGGCACCCATTTCTTCCGCAAGTGTCGGCTGATATCCCACCGCAGAAGGCATACGTCCTAACAAAGCTGATACTTCTGTTCCAGCAAGCGTATAACGGTAAATGTTGTCAATAAATAACAACATATCTCTACCTTCATCACGGAAATATTCCGCCATGGTCAAACCGGTTAACGCTACACGAAGGCGGTTACCTGGAGGCTCATTCATTTGTCCGTATACCATTGCCACTTTATCTAAAACGTTGGCTTCTTTCATTTCGTAATAGAAATCATTACCTTCACGAGTACGCTCTCCAACACCCGCAAATACGGAAAGTCCAGAGTGTTTCTTTGCAATGTTATTGATCAGCTCCATCATAGTTACGGTTTTGCCTACACCCGCACCACCAAATAGTCCAATTTTACCACCCTTAGCAAAGGGACAAAGTAAGTCGATTACTTTAATGCCAGTTTCTAATAACTCATTACCACCAGCTTGCTCTTCAAAAGTTGGTGGTGCACGGTGTATTGGCATACCCGAATCTGCACCGATATCTCCTGCGTTATCTACTGGCTCACCAAGTACATTCATTACACGACCCAGTGTTTTAGGTCCCACTGGTACTGTAATCGGTGCTTCAGTATTTGAAACTTTTAAACCACGCTGTAAACCATCAGATGCACCCATGGCAATGGTCCTTACGATACCGTCACCTAATTGTTGCTGTACTTCAAGTGTAAGCTTTTGTTCATCAACAATTAACGCATCATAAACATTTGGCACATTGTCACGTGCAAACTCGACGTCTACGACGGCGCCAATAATTTGAACAATTTGACCTGCACTCATGATAAATCCTCTTTAGCTCTTAATTTATTAATACTATTTCAATTCTGTTTTTCAAATACTTTGCTATGTTTGTTACACCGCTGCAGCACCACCGACAATTTCTGATATTTCTTGTGTAATTGCTGCTTGTCGTGCTTTGTTGTATGCCAATTCCAAATCTGAGATAAGGTCGCCAGCATTATCCGATGCACTTTTCATCGCCACCATTCTTGCTGACATTTCACATGCAACGTTTTCAACGACACCTTGATAAACGATAGATTCTGCGTAGCGTGTAAGTAAACTATCTAACACTGTCTTGGCATCTGGCTCATAAATGTAGTCCCAATGGTGTTTCAACTCATCGTTATCTTCTGCAGCAAGCGGAAGCAATGGAGATACTTTAGGCTCTTGTGTCATGGAGTTTATAAATTCATTTTCAACTAAATACAAACGATCGATTTTTCCGTCTGTATAAGCATCTAGCATTGCTTTTATGGTTCCAATCAATTCATCTAAATGAACTTCGTCGCCTAACTGTGATACTTGTGAGACGATGTTTGCTGAAAACTTTTTAAAGAATTGTGTGGCTTTAGCGCCAATCAAACAAAAGTCAATTTCAATATTCTTTTCTTGCCACTGTTGCATATCTTTAACAGCAGCTTTAAATAAATTTACATTTAAGCCGCCACACAAACCACGGTCACTCGAAATAATGATGTAACCCACGCGTTTGACTTCATCTCGATCTAGCA
This sequence comes from uncultured Gammaproteobacteria bacterium, assembly GCA_937922735.1. Taxonomy (GTDB): domain Bacteria; phylum Pseudomonadota; class Gammaproteobacteria; order UBA4575; family UBA4575; genus JABDMD01. Next base: position 8,629 of record CALAJL010000087.1, read on the forward strand.
AGAAGGGATGATTATATTCAGTATTTGCATTTGCTAGATGACCTATGACATTACGCATTTTTGCAGCATAAGGACGTGTTGCGTTCATGCGATCTTTAGCTTTGCGCATTTTACTCGCTGCAACCATCTCCATGGCTTTAGTGATCTTTTGAGTATTTTTAATACTCGCAATCTGCGTTCTAATTTCTTTTTCGTTTGCCATTATTTATTAACTTAAAGATTTGCCTTTAGTTAGCTAGAAATAAAATTGTATATTTCTACCAAGTACCTTTTGCCTTGAAGTCTTCAATCGCTTTCGTTAGTGATGTTTCAATTTCGTCATTGTAATCACCAGTGTTATTAATATTGTCGACCAAATCTTTATATTGTGAATTCATAAAATCATGCATAGATTTTTCAAAATCTACCACTTTATTTACATCAACATCATCGATATAACCTTTGTCGACTGCAAACAACGATAAGGACAATTCAGCAACGTTTAATGGTGCATATTGATTCTGTTTCATCAGTTCCATTACACGTTCACCACGCTCTAACTGCTTCCTAGTTTGTTCATCAAGATCTGATGCAAACTGAGAGAACGCTGCAAGTTCACGATATTGAGCTAGCGCTAATCGCACACCACCACCAAGCTTTTTAACAATCTTAGTTTGTGCAGCACCGCCTACACGCGACACCGATAGACCCGCATTAATAGCCGGTCGAAATCCAGAGTTAAACAAATCACTTTCTAAGAAAATCTGACCATCTGTAATGGAGATTACGTTAGTTGGGACGAATGCCGATACGTCACCGGCTTGTGTTTCAATTATAGGTAATGCAGTTAATGAACCGGTTTTTCCTTTCACTTCACCTTTAGTAAATTCTTCAACATATTCTGCATTTACACGCGACGCACGCTCCAATAAACGTGAGTGTAAGTAAAATACATCGCCCGGATATGCTTCACGACCCGGTGGACGACGTAACAATAATGATACTTGTCTATATGCCCAAGCCTGTTTGGTTAAATCATCATAAATGATTAATGCATCTTCACCGCGATCACGAAAGTACTCGCCCATTGAGCAACCAGAATAAGGGGCAATGTATTGCATTGCAGCTGATTCCGCTGCCGCAGCATTCACAATAATGGTGTGGCCCATTGCATCATGTTCTTCTAACTTGCGTACCACGTTGGCAACAGATGAATTCTTTTGTCCAATTGCGACATAGATACATTTAACACCAGTACCTTTCTGATTAATGATGGCATCAATCGCTACAGCGGTTTTACCTGTTTGACGATCACCAATAATTAATTCACGTTGGCCTCGACCAATGGGTACCATCGCATCAATAGACTTCAATCCTGTTTGAACAGGTTGATCTACAGACTTACGTTCGATTACACCCGGTGCAATTTTTTCGATTGGTGCAGTTAATGAAGTTTTAATTGGACCTTTACCGTCAATAGGCTCACCCAAAGAATTAACAACACGGCCTAATAGTTCTGGTCCAATTGGCACCTCAAGAATCCGGCCTGTACACGAAACTTTGTCACCTTCAGTAATCTGTTTGTAATCACCTAGCACTACAGCACCTACAGAGTCACGCTCTAAGTTAAGTGCCATACCAAAAGTATTATTTGGAAATTCCAACATTTCACCGGCCATCACATCGGCCAATCCATGTACACGCACAATACCGTCGGTTACACCTACTACAGTGCCCTCTGTACGCGCCTCAGCAACTGCATCAAAGTTTTCAATGCGGTTTTTTATGAGTTCGCTAATTTCTGTTGGGTTAAGTTGCATGTTTCAAATCCTCTTATATACCTTTTTCGGTTTACCTTAGCGGTGTACCTATATTTGTTTACCCAGTACCTAAAATTAATTCTTAAATAATTTAATTCGTTAATGAAGTAGAAAGCTTTGTTAAGCGCCCACTAACAGACCCATCAATGACCATGTCTCCAGCGCGTATGATCGCTCCACCAATTAAAGTTGGATCTACTTTAGAAGTAATACGTACTTCTTTACCTAATCGTTTCTTGAGTGCATCTGCAATTTTAGTTAATTGTGCATCACTTGTTTCGCTGGCAGAGATTACCTCAGCATCAATGCTTCCTTCAGCTTCTGCACGATAATGCTCGTACAATGCAGCAATTTCTGGCAATAATTTAATACGATCGTTTTCAGCTAACAATTTAACGAAATTTTTTGCGCGCTGATCTACCTTATCACCACAAACAGAGATAAACATTTCAGCAGACTGTGCTTGTGATAACCCCGGGCTATTTAGCAAAGCTGCCATCTTAGGGTCATAACTTACTGCTGCCATAAACGCTAACATATCCGTCCACTGCTGCTGCTCGCTATGTGTATTCGCTATGTCATACGCTGCTCTTGCATATGGTCTCGCGGCTGTAGTTAGTTCAGACATTAATTATTTAAATTTACTGATTATGTAGTAATTAAGTTATGTATTTTGAATTAAATCTGTGCCGCTAAATCATCCAAGATTTCTTGGTGTGAATTAGCATTGATTTCTTTCTTTAAGATACGCTCAGCACCTGCAACTGCGATGGCAGAAACCTGAGTGCGTAACGTTTCTTTTGCGCGATTCACTTCTTTTTCAACTTCAGCATGGGCAGCTTCTTTAATTCGATTACCCTCATCTATTGCTACAGACTTAGCGTCTTCTACCATTTCATTAGCACGTTTTTGCGCTTGGCCCAGGATTTCAGATGCTTGTTGCTTGGCTTCTGATAATTGCTTCTCTGCATTTTTTTCAGCAATTTCTTGCTGCTGCATGCCGCGCTCTGCCTCCGCTAAACCATCAGCAATTTTCTTTTGGCGTTCATTCAATGCCGCCATAATTGGTGGCCAAACAAACTTCATGCAGAAGAAAACAAACACAACAAATGCGATTAGCTGCGCAAATAAAGTGAGATTAATGTTCATACGTAAACCTTAAATATACTGTTGCTTGAAGTATCTTTAACCGCCGAAGCCAGGAGCTACAGCGAATAGTACATATAGGCCAATCGCGATTGCGATTACGGGTAACGCATCCACTAGACCCATGACAATAAAGAACTGAGTTCTTAACATTGGGATGAGTTCTGGCTGACGTGCAGCACCTTCTAAGAATCGGCCACCTAAAACACCGATACCTACCGCTGCGCCTGCTGCGCCAATACCTAGCATAAGTGCGCCGGCGATATAGAGTAGAGCTGTTGCTTCCATTTTATTCTCCTATTAAGAATTGCTTAATTTAATGATTAATGATGCTCTTGATGTGCCATGTCTAAATAAACAATAGTCAACACCATGAAAATAAATGCTTGTAAAAAGATGATCAATATATGAAATATGGCCCATCCTAACTGTAAAAATCCACCCAGCGTTCCCCAAATAATTCCACCACTGTACAACAAGGCGATCAAAATAAAGATCATTTCACCTGCATAAAGGTTTCCAAATAAACGCAACGCTAATGACACGGGCTTAGAAATTAGTGAAATACCTTCTAATAGCAAGTTTGCTGGCATGCCCCACTTACCAAACGGCTGAAATGCAAGTTCGCCAAAAAACCCGCCTAAGCCTTTCATCTTGATGCTGTAATAAAGCATTAAGATAAATATACCCAATGCCATACCAAAGGTAATGTTCGGGTCAGTAGTAGGAACCACTTTGAAGTAAACATGGTGTGGATCTGCACCAAATGCAGCACCAATTTCCTGTGCAATGCGTGGTATCAAGTCTACAGGCACTAAATCCATCAGGTTCATTAGTAGCACCCAAAAGAATATCGTCAACGCCAGAGGCGCAACTAAATCATTTTTTGCACTAAATGATCCACGAACATTTTCGTTAACAAAATCAACTACCCACTCAATGAAATTTTGAAATCCACCTGGAACGCCAGCCGTCATTGTTTTCGCGGCACGGCTGAACATGAAAATAAATACTGCGCCCAAGAAGATAGACCAGATCATGCTATCTACATGGATGGCCCAGAAACCCATTTCTGTCGCTTCTTGTGCACTATGAGCAAACCCCCAATGGCCGTCAGGGTGCTTACCATAAGTCCAGTTGGTCAAATGGTGCTGAATATATTCAGTAGAGGTAATTGTATCGCCAGCCATATTTATAGAGTTTGATTAAACGTTTTTTTGCTTATTTTATGTTTGGATTTATTACTTTTGATTTTAAATTGGTGCGATATTAAAGGCACGGCCCACATACACGAATGTGTGATGAAGTACGTTACAAATAATGCTATCGGATGAACTTCCTTATAATTAATTAATACTATCGCTAACAGAGCGATCGCTAAGCCCAATTTTATAAATTCTGCTACATATACAGAACGCAACAATGTATGCGCTACTGCAATTCTACGCTTGGTGAATAGTTGTCGTGCAAAATAAATATTTGGCACTGTGCAAACTAGTCCACCTAAAAATGCCGACAATGCAACATCACGTTTAACAATAAATAAAACTGCTGTTATGCAAATTGTAATCAGCCATTGCCATACAAGAATACTTTGTATTTGTGGCGGTATTGTTAACTTTTGAACCAAGACTTTTATCTTTTTTATTAAACGGTTCTAAATCTAACGAGCCAAGTCTGATAACAGCTTTAACAGAGGCCGGAAGTATAAAATTTAGACCAAAAAATCTCAATAGAAACTACGGTATATAAACGGATAAAAAGAGAAATAAATTATCATTTAGATTGCTTGAGTAATTTATCAATGATTCCCTCAAATTCATCGAGGTTGGTATATCTAATTTGAAGCCGCCCACTGCCATTTTGACTATGCTGAATGGATACTCTTGCACCTAGCTCATCCGCTAGCTTATGTTCCATACGCGAGATATCTGGATCCTGAGATGCTTTTGCAACGACAGCCTTTTTATTAGCGCCTTCCTGAATTTGCTTTACTAACGCCTCTGCACCACGGACGGATAACTGACGCTGAATAATATTTTGTGCGCATTTAATTTGTTGTGGTTCCGTCAGCGCTAACAAAGGGCGCGCATGTCCCATTTCTAGCTGACCTTGATTAAGCAAGTCTTTGACGGGCTGCGCTAATGCTAATAATCGCAAGCTATTGCTTACCGCAGCTCGAGAACGACTGACCACCTCACCTATCTCTTGGTGAGTTAGACCAAATTTTTCAATCAAATTAGCAAATGCTTGCGCTTCTTCTAACGGGTTTAAATCTTCACGTTGAAGATTTTCAATGATGGCAATCGCAGCAGCTTCTTGGTCATTTACATCTTTAATCACGGCAGGAATATTTTGTAACCCTGCTTGCTGGGAAGCACGCCAACGGCGTTCACCCGCTATCAACTCATATTCCTCACCAGATTTTCGAACTACAATAGGTTGAACTACACCTTGTTGCCGAATAGAGCTTGCCAATGCTTCTAAAGCCTCAGGCTCCATGATTTGTCGAGGTTGATATGGGCTTTGGTGGATTAGATCGATAGGAATACTTTGCAGTGACTTATCCCCGCCTACTGTATTATTCGCATCACTCTTGCTGATGGCATTTTCTGTTTTCGCTGCACTAAGTAGTACATCTACTCCTAAAGATCCTAAACCGCGTTTTTTCTTTAACATAGTATTTACGTAATAACTTATTAGTAAAAGTTTAGCTTGCTAAGGCAGATGGTAAATTTCCTTCTGCGCGTCGCAACATCTCACCTGCTAGTGCCAAGTATGCCAATGCACCACGTGATCGCTTATCGTAAAGCAATACCGGCAGGCCATGGCTGGGCGCCTCAGCAAGAGTGACATTACGAGGAATAATCGTTCGGTATACGCTGTCACCAAAATGCGAAGTAAGCTGTGCAGAAACATCATTTGCCAAGTTATTTCGCGGATCAAACATGGTGCGCAACAAGCCTTCTATTTTTAATTCTGGATTGGCCGACATACGAATTCGTTCAATGGTTTGTGTGAGGGCAGATAGACCCTCCAAAGCATAATACTCGCATTGTGTAGGAATAATTACGCTATTTGCCGCAACCAAACCATTTAGCGTCAACATATTTAATGAAGGCGGACAGTCGATAAATATGTAGTCATAATCGTCCACGACCTCTTGCAAAGCTTTACGTAACTTAAATTCTCTACCCCTAGCATCGAGTAATTGAACTTCCGCGATAGTCAGCTGCTCATTGCCTGGCAATATGTCATAACCACCCTTGCTTTCGCGTAAAATACATTCGCTTATAGTGGCCTCATCTAACATCGCATCCGCAGCAGTTCTTTCAATCGTGCGCTTATCTACACCAGAGCCCATCGTGGCATTACCTTGTGGATCCAGATCAATCAACAACACACGACGATTGGTTGCTGACATGGATGCTGCCAAATTAACCGTAGTGGTGGTCTTGCCTACACCGCCCTTCTGATTAGTGACTGAGATGATTTTTGTCATGTTGTAATGTTCTTTATAAGCCTTTCTTTTCAACAACAACGATATGTCGTTGTGCCTCTAAATAAGGAATATCGATACTATGGATATTCACGACATTATAGCTATTTGGCAACGCTTCGAGTTGGTTTTGTTTGCCCATCATAAAAATTATTCGCCCTTTTTCACTCAGACAGCTGAGCAAGTCCTTACAGCTAGCAAAAAGATTGTCACTGTTCGCAAAAGCCCTACTTATTAAGGTGTTAATTACCGGTTTGGTGTTATCTACCTGTTGAAAATCTTCTACACGCGAATGTATAACTTGAATGTTTTTTAATCGAAGATCGATCGCAACTTGCTGCATAAAGCGCGCTTTCTTAACATTACTATCAAGCAGAAATAACGTTTTATCTGGCTGCAGAATAGCCAATGGAATCCCAGGCAATCCAGCCCCACTCCCTACATCAATAATGTTTTTACCTTTAAGGTAAGTGGAAACAGACAAACTATCGAGTATGTGTTTGATAATAATTTCGTTGGTGGCTTCAATGGCCGTAAGGTTGTAGGTCCTATTCCATTTCTGCAACAACTCCACATAGCGCAACAATAAACTAAGCTGTTCATCATTCACTACTAGATTTAATTGCTGTACACCACTATCGAGTAGTTGAGATGATTTCATAAACTTAATAGCGGTTACTGATTATTAAATTAGTAATTTAAAAGGCCTAAAACATTTATCAAGAATTTATCTTGTAGATATTTCTCTAAATGACTTATTTTTATGACGCGATTTTCTGAACAGGTTTAGATTTTAAGTGCACCAGTAATAAAGAAATAGTTGATGGCGTAATACCCGAGATTCTTGCGGCTTGTCCAATTGTATGTGGCTTGATCTCCATAAGCTTCTGCTTCGCTTCATTTGATAAGCCATTAATGGCAGCGTAATTCATATCGGGTGATAACTTTACTTCTTCTTGGTGTGAGAGTTTTTCCACTTCAAGATTTTGGCGCTCTATATACCCAGCATATTTGGCTTGTATTTCAAGTTGTTCTTTCACTGTTGAAGGAATACTACTGAAATCTTGTTTGCTGAGTTGTTGTAATTTTTCAAAATCAACTTCGGGCCTACGTAATAGCTCGTACATGCTGTATTCATGCTTGAGTTTCTTACCTAAGATTTTTTCTTCAACCTCAGCACCCATTTCACCTGGCTGTACAAAACAGCTTTTCAGGCGTTGTTGTTGTGTTTCAAGTGCTTCACGTTTTTCACTAAAGGCTTGCCATTGTTTTGCCGGTAAACAACCCAGCTCATTCGCCATTTCACTTAAACGTAAATCAGCGTTGTCTTGGCGTAGCAATAAACGAAACTCTGCACGACTCGTGAACATGCGATAAGGTTCAATGGTTCCACTCGTAACTAAATCATCAATCATTACCCCTATATAAGCTTGATCACGACGTGGCACCCATGCATCTTGCTCTTGAGTACGTCGCACGGCATTGATGCCTGCTACTAAACCTTGAGCTGCGGCTTCTTCATAGCCGGTTGTACCATTAATTTGTCCGGCAAAAAATAGTCCTTGAATTGCTTTGGTTTCTAAACTTGGCTGCAGATCTCTAGGATCAAAATAATCATATTCGATCGCATAACCAGGTCTTGTTATGTGTGCATTCTCAAACCCTTTAACCGAGCGAACAAATTTTTGTTGTGTTTCAAACGGTAAGCTAGTTGAAATCCCATTAGGATACACTTCATGAGTCTGCAAACCTTCTGGTTCAATAAAAATTTGATGCTGGTTGCGTTCTGCAAAACGCGTAACTTTGTCTTCAATTGAAGGACAGTAACGTGGTCCAGTACTGTCGATGTTGCCGTTGTACATTGGTGATAAACGTAAGTCTTGCTGAATAATCTCGTGCGTCGTTTCATTTGTGTAGGTAATAAAACAACTTACTTGCTGAGGATGAAGCTCACGTGATCCCATAAAGGAAAACACAGGGGTTGGTGTGTCTCCGGGTTGTTCTTCTAGTTGTGAGTAATCAATGCTGCGGCCATCTATTCGTGGAGGTGTACCGGTTTTTAATCTTCCCACTCGTAACGATAGCTCGCGTAAACGCTTTGCCAGCGTGATGGCTGGAGGATCACCCGCACGACCTGCAGAATAATTATCATTGCCGATATGAATCTTTCCGCCCAAGAATGTGCCGGTAGTTAATACCACCGATTGAGCTGAAAATGTCAGCCCACTTTGAGTTACTACACCGCAAATGCAATCATTTTCGATTAATAAGTCATCAACTGCTTGTTGAAATATTTGTAAATTAACTTGGTTTTCAACTTGTTGGCGAATAGCAGCTTTATACAAAACCCGATCGGATTGTGCGCGAGTAGCTCTCACCGCTGGGCCTTTACGAGAATTAAGAACTCGAAACTGGATGCCTCCCTGGTCTGCAGCTAATGCCATAACTCCACCCATAGCATCTATTTCTTTTACTAAGTGACTTTTACCAATTCCGCCAATCGCCGGGTTACAACTCATTTGACCAATCGTTTCGATGTTATGTGTAATCAATAAAGTTTGTGCGCCCATGCGCGCGGCAGCTAAAGCCGCTTCTGTGCCTGCATGTCCGCCACCGATTACGATGACATCATATTGTTGATCTTTGCTTGTCATGGTTATTTATTGTACTGAAGCCGAGGGTAATAAACGAGAGTCTTTATCTATGTAGACTTCGAGTAATTTGCAGCATTATTTGCCTATGCAGAATTCGCTGAATATCTTGCCTAGTAAATCATCTGGCGTGAACGCTCCGGTTATTACCCCCAAATTTTGTTGGGCAATACGTAAGTCTTCCGCGGCTAATTCAAGTTCATTTGCGCTACTTAAACGCTGTTGAGCCGACCGTAAATGTTGTTGTGCATTTTGTAGTGCGATCACATGCCTGTTTCTTGCCAGAAATGGTGTGTCTCCATTCTCACTTAAAACATTCTCACCTAATAAGCGCAAAGCAAGTTGTGCAATGAGTTCATCGATGCCCGTGTGGTTTTTTGCCGATATATATATGTTTTCATTATCATTAAGACTACTAGCTTCCTGCAAATCAATTTTGTTATGTACAGTGATTACTTTATTAACATCGATTTCTTTTGGTATGGCTTGAGAATCATCACTACTTACATCTGTAAGCCATAATATTAGATCTGCTTGTGCTAAGGCTTGTTGCGCGCGCTCAATCCCTTTAGCTTCGACGATATCTTTTGTTTCTCGCAAACCAGCTGTATCAATCAAGCGTACTGCGACACCCTGAATTTCTATATCTGCACTAAGAGGGTCGCGCGTTGTACCAGGAATCTCCGTAACGATTGCTACATCACTTTGAGCCAAAACATTTAATAAACTTGATTTACCTGCATTGGGTTTGCCTGCAATGGCGATGGTTGCGCCTGTTTGTAAGCGTTCGCCAAGTTTAGCTTGCTGAAGTAGTTCATCTAAAAAGTCTTCTAATAACGTTAATTGCTTACAGAGTTGAGTCGTTTGTTGACGATCAATTTCTTCATCAGGAAAATCTAAATGTGCTTCTATGTGCATGCGCATTTGAACTAGCTGAGTAAGCACACTATTTACTCGTTCTGAAAAAGCACCTTGTAATGAGCGTGTCGCAGTCCGTGCGGCTTGTTCGGTTGTACTGTTAATTAAATCTGCTATCGCTTCAGCTTGTGCTAAATCGATTTTATTGTTTAAAAATGCTCGTAAACTGAATTCACCAGGAGTGGCTAAACGGGCTCCCAAACAACAAAGTGTTTTCAATAGTAATTCTGCTACCAGTGGATTACCGTGACAATGGAACTCAATAACATCTTCACCAGTAAACGAAGAAGGTGTTTGGAAATAAGTTGCAAGTCCCTGATCTATTATTCCATCATTAGCATCATAAAACGCAGTGTAGTGTGCACGGCGAGGTAATAGAGACTCATGTGTAATGTTTTTGGCGATGGCATATGCATTTTTACCAGACAATCGCACAATTGCCAGCGCACCTTTACCAGGAGGAGTGGCTAATGCACAGATCGGTTCTTTTTGAACGATCGTTGGTGGAATGAATTTGGGCAAAGCTCGCCCTTCTAGTAGTTAACGATTTTCAGTAAAGATGTTTTTAAAACGCTTCTTTTTCTATGCGTTTAGTAATTACGTACTGTTGAATAATTGAAAGAATATTATTCACTAACCAATACAACACCAAACCAGCTGGGAAAAATGCCATAAAGATTGTCATCATCACAGGCATCAAAGCAAATATTTTTGCCTGCATGGGATCTGGTGGTGCAGGGTTTAACTTGAATTGTACATACATGCTTATGCCCATTAAAAATGGCAATACGAATATCGGATCACGTAAAGATAGATCTTCAATCCAAAGCATAAATGGCGCTTGTCTTAATTCCACACTTTCTATTAATACCCAGTACAAGGCTAAAAATACTGGCATCTGAATTAGAATCGGCAAACAGCCTTTGGCCGGATTCACCTTCTCTTTTCGATATAACTCCCATGTGGCTTGACCAAGTTTTTGTTTGTCATCGGCGTATCGTTCTTGTAGCGCTTTTACTCTGGGTTGTAACTTACGCATACGGGCCATCGACTTATAACTGGTTTCAGATAATTTATAAAAAATTATTTTTACAACCAGCGTTACCAAGATAATAGCTAAACCCCAGTTACCAACTAGATTATGAAACCACTGCAACAACCAGAATAACGGTTTGGAAAGAATGGAAAACATCCCATAGTCAACGCTTAAATCTAAGCCATTTGCAATTTCTTTCATGTCAGCTTGGATTTTTGGTCCAGCGTATAAACGACGATTAAATTCCGCAGTAGCGTTCGGCGCAACCGTTTTAGCATTCGACAACATACCTATTAACATCTGTTGGCTGCCTGCCGTCTTTACCGTTTTACTGTAAAAGCGATTCTCTTCCTCAGCATCCGGGATCCATGCGGAAACAAAATAATGTTGCAACACCGCAACCCAGCCGCCGGTAACCTGCATGTTTATGGGCTCATCTTCTATGTCATCAAACGCATGCTTATGATATGCGCCATCAAAATATGCAGTACCTGTATAGGTTGGTAAACGTAACCAACTGCGGTTCTCGGGAACGGGACTATGTCGAAGTTGTTGGTACTGACGGCCCACCCAGTTCGTATCACTGTTATTGATTACACGATGCTTTATATCAAACACAAAGGACTCGCGATAAAAAGTGAATATCTTTTCAACTACAACACCATTTTTACCCTGCCAAACTAGTTTTACCACTAGCTCATCATTACCCTCTTCAAGAATATATTCGTTTTGCTCAGCACGATAAATTTCATGATGTGTCGGGGCTGCACCGGTTTTCGCTTGACCATTAATTTTGTCATGACGTAAACCTGATTGAGCAATATACGTTCGATGTTCATTAAACATTAAACGGAATGCTTCATCTTTATTCTCTAAAGATACGGGATAAGTAGGTAAGTCAACTTGTTTAATATCACCACCGCGCGTATCAATGATTATATCTAAAACATCAGTGCGGACATGCACCTTTTGACTCTTATTCTGATTCGTAACTTCGTTGTTTACATTCGATACAGTATTATCATTATCAGATTGTTGTGCATCTAACGCATCTGGTAAGTCGTCTAAATTATCATAATTGTCTTCGCTTAATGAGCCATTGCTTTGCTGCTGTGTAGAGTCTTGTTGTGCAACAGGTGCTGGCGCATTTTCCTGCTGCCAAGTAAGCCACACCATATATAGCAAAAATGCTAAACCTATGTATAAAAAGAATCGTTGGTTTTCCATACTTTATTTTATTTGTTCGTGTGGTTTTCAGGCACAGGATCAATTCCGCCAGCGTGCCATGGATGACAAGATGCAAGACGCTTTATGGTAAGCCAAATGCCAAAGTAAGGCCCATGAACTTGGATAGCTTGCAATGCGTATTGTGAACATGTTGGGTGAAATCTACATCGCTGTCCTAGCCACGGACTGAGCACTAAGCGATATGCCTTAATCAAGAGAATTAGAATTTTACTGATTACTGCTCGCATGATTATTTAATATTGATTCCAAAGCGTATCCATTTGCATTCTAAGATTTTCACGCTTAATGATTTTTATTGGGCGCTTTAAAATTACAATGAAGTCTTTTGCAGGCAGTGATGATTTATTCAAACGAAAGCTCTCTCGAATAATTCTTTTTATTATATTTCGATCAACGGAGCGTTTAGCTCTGCGTTTAGCGACAACTATACCTAAACGTGGCTGGTCTTGAGTATTTTCTCTAGACAGTATGGTAAAAAATTCACTGCTTGTCTTCGTTGCTTGATCGAAGACTCTGCTAAATTGATTTTCGTTTAACAGTCGGTCTCGTGGCGAAAACGAAAAATCTTCAACCTGCAATTATGAATGTGCTACTGACAAACGTGCGCGTCCTCGTGCACGACGTGCATTAATAACTGCGCGTCCACCTTTCGTCTTCATTCTTGCTCTAAATCCGTGTGTGCGTGCGCGTTTTAAATTGCTAGGTTGATATGTACGTTTCATAATATTTCAACTTTAATAATTTCTTAACTTTATATTTATTAGGCTTAATTTATACTAAATTATTTATGGGCTTAGGATAATAATCTAATAAGGTGCGCAAAAATAGTCGCGCTACTTACATTTGTCAACGATTATTGTCTGACATTAAACAGTGGATAACAATCCTATTACTGGATAGACTGATCTACCCCCATAACAAAAACATAACCATTATAAGCATACTGGAGTTAGATGCGTGACTAGTATTCTCTGGAAATCATGTATTCATAAACTTGAATCCGAATTAACCGAACAACAGCTCAATACCTGGATCAGACCGCTTCATGCGATTGAAGAAAATGGCGGTCTTACCCTGCTTGCGCCGAACCGTTTTGTACTAGATTGGGTGCACGACCATTTTCTGCCCCGAATTGATGAATTAGCGGGTACCCGAAATAGTGCCTCGACCCGTCCAGTATCGTTAGAAATTGGCAGCAGTGAACGTGTTGCACAAGGGTCTATAGAAATTTCTGAAACCGCAGAAAAAAACCAAGTTGTTAGCGCAACATCGGCGAAGATAAAAAATTTCAATCATAACTTAAATCCAAATTTCACTTTCGACACCTTTGTTGAAGGTAAGTCGAATCAACTACCTAAAGCTGCTGCGTTACAAGTCGCTGGCCATCCAGGCACCGCCTATAACCCGTTATTAATCTACGGTGGGGTCGGTTTAGGTAAAACGCACTTATTGCACGCGGTTGGCAATCAAATGCTAGTGCAAAATCCATCTGCGAAAATTCTGTATTTACACTCTGAGCGTTTTGTATCAGATATGGTCAAGGCTTTGCAGCACAATGCTATTAGCGAATTTAAGCGCTTTTATCGCACTGTAGACGCCCTCCTGATTGATGATATTCAATTTTTTGCCGGTAAAGAACGTTCACAAGAAGAATTTTTTCACACGTTTAACTCTTTACTTGAGATCCAAAGTCAGGTGATTTTAACCTGTGACCGTTACCCTAAAGAGGTTGAAGGCCTAGAGGAAAGATTAAAGTCTCGTTTTGGATGGGGCTTAACGCAAGCAATAGAACCCCCAGAGTTAGAAACTCGTGTCGCGATAATGCAAAGTAAAGCTGAACAACTAAACATCGAGCTACCTAGTGAAGTAGCATTTTTTATTGGCAAACGCATCCGATCAAATATACGAGAACTCGAAGGTGCTCTTCGTAGGGTAATTGCTAATGCTCAATTTACAGGCTCTGCGATTACGCTTGATTTTGCCAAAGAGGCCTTACATGATCTATTAGCGTTGCAAGACAAGTTGGTAACGATTGATAACATCCAGAAAACGGTTGCTGAATACTTTAAAATTCGCGTTTCTGATTTATTATCTGCGAGACGTAGCCGCTCTATTACACGGCCTAGACAGATCGCAATGTCGCTTGCTAAGGAATTAACAAATCACAGTTTGCCAGAAATTGGTGATGCCTTTGGTGGGCGTGATCACACCACTGTTTTACATGCGTGTCGAAAAGTAATTAGTTTACGTGAAACCGACACACGCATTAATGATGACTACATAAATTTACTAAGAAGCCTTAGTAGCTAAGTCTAAATTTGGTCAAACGAAGACTAGATATGTTGATTAGCTGTGCATAAATGGTGATATAGTTTGCACAGAATTCTTATCTAATACTTATACCTGTCGCGTCCAGTGTTAAAGCGCCTATACCGAACTGTTTTTACCCAATCATTATCTAAGTAAGATATTGAATTAAATGATAAAATTAACAATATCCACACAAAAGTGGCTACTCTATAACTATAACTAAATATATATAATATGCAGTTATCTATAATACGTGAAGACCTTCTAAAACCTCTTCAACAAATCATTGGTGCCGTAGAGCGTAGGCAAACAATGCCTGCTTTAAGTAATCTATTACTTAAAGGAAGTGAACGAAATCTTTCAATCACTGCAACCGACCTAGAGGTCGAACTAGTTGCAACGTTAGAGATGGATATTGAAGATCATGGGTCTACAACGATACCGGCCAGAAAACTACTTGATATATGTCGTTCACTGCCTGATCAATCGAAAATTGCTATTAATTCATCGAATGAGAAAATTAAAGTAAGTTCGGGCCGTAGCCGCTTTACATTGGCTACCCTACCCGCTGAAGATTTTCCAACCATAGATGACTTAGAGCTTGACCAAAATATCGTAATCCAGGAAGGAGAATTTAAATCGTTAATTGAGAAATCTGCATTTGCAATGGCTCAACAGGATGTGCGCTATTACTTAAATGGTTTGTTGTTAGAACTCGATTCAAATCAATTTCGTACTGTAGCAACGGATGGGCATCGTTTAGCGCTTTCGCAGCTAGATCATAAATCAGATATTGAAGGCTCCCGACAAATTATTTTGCCTCGTAAAGGCGTGCAAGAATTACTGCGCTTACTGAGTTCAGAAGATAATGAAATTACTATATCCATTGGTAAAAACCACTTACGTGTAAATTTAGCTAATCTACAATTCACATCTAAACTCATTGATGGTCGTTTCCCTGAGTATCAACGAGTATTACCCGAGGAATGTGATAATCGCGCTACAATAGATAAAGTTGTTCTTAAACAAGCACTTAGCAGAGCATCTATTCTTTCAAATGAAAAATATAAAGGTATTCGATTAATTCTTGATAATAATATTATGGTGATTCAGGCACATAATCCTGAACATGAAGAAGCAGAAGATGAGATTGAAATTGAGTATACCGGTGACCGATTAGAGGTTGGATTTAATGTTGTTTATCTTCTTGATGTATTAAATGCTTTAGAGTCTGATAATGTTGAAGTCATAATTCAAGATGCTAATAGCAGTGCATTAATCGTTTCACCCGGAAGCCAAACAAGCCGCTACGTAGTAATGCCGATGCGCCTTTAGTGCGAACTGCAGCTTGATTTGGCATTACAAACCCTCCTCGTTCAGAATCTAAGGATCATTGAACAGCTGGATCTCTCTCTTGCGCAAGATGCAAACTTATTCGTGGGTGAAAATGGTGCAGGCAAGACCAGTATTTTAGAAGCTATTGATGTACTAAGCCGCGGACGTTCCTTTCGTGAGCGACGCACTTCCCCGCTCATAAAACAGCAAACAGATGAACTGGTTGTAAGTGGCAAAGTAGTAGTTGATGGAGTATCAACCCATCTAGGCATACAAAAATCATCAAAACATACCCTGCTTCATTGCAACCAAGAAAAGGTAGCTTCAATTTCCAATCATGCGAGTTACTTGCCTGCTTTAAGTATGCACCCAGACTCACACCAGCTTATACAAGGCAGTGGCAAATATAGACGTAATTACATCGATTGGTCAGCGTTTCACGTGAAACATAACTTTCTCATGATATGGCGAGATTACAATAAATGTTTACGGCAACGGAACTCTGTATTACGAAATCGCGGCAGTGAACATGAGTTAAATATTTGGACAGCACAGTTAAGCGAACTGGGCGAAGATCTAAATCAATCAAGAAAGAAGATTTTTAACGAAATTAGACCCATTTTCATGAAATATAGCAGTATTTTATTACCAGAATGCAAGTTGGAGGTGAATTTTCACTCAGGTTGGCAAGACGATGTGGCGCTTGAAGAAGCCTTAAATGACATGAGAGAGCAGGAACGAATGAGCAAAACCACACGTTCTGGGCCGCACCGCGCAGATATTAAAATATTGTTAAA
The DNA here is from genome assembly GCA_937922735.1 of uncultured Gammaproteobacteria bacterium. Taxonomy (GTDB): domain Bacteria; phylum Pseudomonadota; class Gammaproteobacteria; order UBA4575; family UBA4575; genus JABDMD01. The sequence goes on from CALAJL010000087.1 coordinate 25,368, forward strand.
TGAACAGACCGCATCGGCAACGGCTTCTCGTGGACAACAAAAATTAATTGCTGCTTCCATGCTATTAGCCCAGATAGACCACATTCAGCAATTTAATCATCGAAAATGCGTTGTACTCTTAGATGATATACGTGCAGAACTGGATCAACAGCATGCGCGTGCCTTGATCAAAGCGCTACAAATGCTAGGTTGCCAGGTGTTTATTACGGCTATCGAAGCGGAGCAGATAGATCTTGAGGGATGGGAAGAAACTAACGTGTTTCACGTGAAACAGGGCGTTTGCACACCAAACTAAAACGTTACGAGTTTAGGCAATTATAGGTGGTTATTTGTAATGATAATAATCATTCAATCAGGTTAAACAAAACTATTAATTTCACAGGCAGCTATCCTAAACTATTGTTATAATTGCCTTAACTAAATTGTTGCGAGTTCGCATGTCTTACGATTCCACGAGTATTAAGGTCTTAAAAGGCCTAGAAGCAGTACGCAAACGCCCGGGTATGTATATCGGCGATACCGATGATGGTACCGGCTTACACCATATGGTTTTTGAGGTGGTGGATAACTCCATCGATGAGGCCCTTGCAGGGCACTGTAGCGACGTCCAAGTCACTATCCATACAGACGGATCAGTCTCGGTCTCAGACGATGGTCGCGGTATTCCTGTGGATATGCATGAGGAAGAAAATCGCTCCGCAGCAGAAGTCATCATGACGGTCTTACACGCGGGCGGTAAGTTCGATGACAATTCCTACAAAGTATCCGGTGGATTACATGGTGTAGGGGTGTCAGTGGTGAATGCATTGTCGTCAAAACTTATTCTGAGCATTAATCGCAATGGCTATAACCATAAACAAGAATATCAAATGGGTGAGCCTCAACAGCCATTAGAACAAGGTGACAAAACTAATAAAACAGGTACAACAATTCGTTTTACACCAAGCCCAGATATCTTTGGTAGTACCGAATTTCATTATGATATTTTAGCTAAACGATTACGCGAATTATCTTTTCTTAACTCTGGTGTATGCATCAATTTAAAAGATGAAAGATCGGAAAAAAGTGATAAATTTCAATATGATGGAGGAATTCGTGCATTTGTAGAACACCTCAATAAGAAAAAAACGCCTCTACATGACACCGTCATATATGCAGATACTCAGCGAGAAGATATGGGTATTGAAGTGGCTTTACAATGGAATGATTCCTATCAAGAAAACATCTTTTGTTTTACCAATAATATTCCTCAACGAGATGGTGGAACACACCTGGCGGGCTTGCGTGGAGCACTTACTCGTTCATTAAATCAATACCTAGAAAAACAAGGTATCGCAAAGAAATTCAAAATTACCATGACCGGTGATGATGCGCGCGAAGGTCTTACTGCAGTGTTATCAGTTAAGGTTCCTGATCCTAAATTCTCTTCCCAAACGAAAGATAAATTAGTTTCTTCAGAAGTGAAGGGCGTTGTGGATTCTGCAGTATCTGAAGCACTACAAGACTTTTTAATGGAGAGTCCTGCAGAAGCGAAAGCGATTGTTAATAAAATTGTTGAAGCTGCAAGAGCGCGTGAAGCCGCACGCAAAGCACGAGAAATGACGCGTCGTAAGGGTGCGTTAGATGTAGCTGGATTACCTGGAAAATTAGCGGATTGCCAAGAGAAAGATCCAGCATTATCAGAATTATTCTTAGTGGAGGGTGATTCTGCGGGTGGTTCAGCGAAACAAGCGCGTGATCGACGCACTCAAGCGATACTGCCTTTAAAAGGAAAAATTCTAAATGTTGAAAAGGCACGCTTTGACAAAATGTTGTCCTCGGTTGAGGTCGGTACGCTAATCACAGCATTAGGTTGTGGGATAGGTAAAGAAGAATTTGATCCGGATAAACTTCGCTACCATAGAATTATTATCATGACGGATGCTGATGTGGATGGTTCACACATCCGCACATTACTACTGACATTTTTCTATCGACAAATGCCCGAATTAATAGAACGTGGTTACATATATATTGGACAGCCACCGCTGTACAAAGTTAAAAAGGGTAAACAAGAAACCTACATTAAAGATGATGCAGAACTGAATGCCAATCTTCTACAACAAGCTATGGAAGGGGCAAGTTTGCACGTTAATACAAAAGCGCCACCCATCTCTGGCACAGCACTAGAAGAATTAAGTAAAAGTCATGTAGTGGTAATGTCTGCAATTCAAAGATTAAGCCGTCAACATGACAATGAAGTGCTTCATGCTATGTTGCGTATTGCTGCACCTGAAGTTGAATCAACCGAAGATCAGAAGACACAAGCTGAATTAGTTAAGTGGTTTAACGATATGACGAGACAACTTAATGAAGAACAAATTTCAGGCACAAAATTTACGGTAACAGAAGACTGGGATACTTCCCCAGGTCAACTCACCATGGTGAAGTGGGTACACGGGCAAGCTAAAGATGATGTATATAATGGAGATTTCTTCACTTCAGCAGACTTTAAGTTATTACGCAGTTTCGCCGTCCAGTTAGAAGGCTTATTAGAAGAGGGCGCTTATATACAGCGTGGTGAACGCAAGTTTGAAAGCAATGATTTTGTAGAAATAATGTCATGGTTAATGGATGAAGCAAAACGTGGACAAACTATTCAACGTTATAAGGGCTTGGGCGAAATGAACCCGGACCAACTTTGGGAAACTACGATGGATCCTGAGGTACGTCGGATGATGCAAGTGAAAATAGAAGATGCGATATCTGCTGATGAAGTTTTCACAACGCTGATGGGTGATCAGGTTGAACCACGACGCGACTTTATCGAAAAGAATGCATTATCAGCTACTAACATTGACATTTAATAATACTGTTTAACAAATATATAAAGCTTGAACTAATCTGAATATATTGTGCGTCAGTCTATTTTGTTCTGGCGTACTTTATAGTCTTTATACAGACTTAATGCATCTATAGCTTTTTACTTTTTCGCTAAAAGCTTATTCATCCACCTCACATTATTGGAGTGTTTTATGGGAATCGGTAGCATAGTCTTTTTAGCCATTGTAGTTGCCTTAGCAGGTTACTTTATTGTTATTTATAACAACCTAGTTAACCTTAAGCATGCAGTGAGTAAGGCATGGTCAAATATTGATGTGTTACTTAAACAGCGTCATGACGAAATCCCAAAACTTGTTGAAGTCTGTAAGCAATACATGGGTTACGAACAAGAAGCGTTAACCAAAGTAATGGAAGCACGCTCTAGAGTTTCAAATGCTCAGCAGTCTGGCGACATGAATGCACTAGGTGCTGCAGAGGGAATGTTGCGCATGGGAATGGGCAATTTATTTGCAGTAGCAGAAGACTACCCAGAACTAAAAGCCAATGAAACCTTTCTGCATTTACAAGAGAGAATATCAGGAATTGAAAATTCAATTGCTGATCGTCGAGAGTTCTATAATGAAAGCGTTAATCGCAACAATGTGCGTATTGAGCAATTCCCAGACTTAATCGTAGCGAGAGCATTAGCGTTTAATCCATTTGAATTGCTCGAGTTTGCCGATGCTGAAACTCAAGATGTAGATGTAAAAGCACTGTTTAACTAATTTATTTCGGTCTTATTAATTCAGCCTAAACTAAAGTTCATCTGTGCAAGAACTTTCTCGCTTAAGCAATGGCGATTGGTTTTTATTAGCTGCGTTATCAATAGGTGCGGTTATATGTTTGCTTGCATCACTACGAATGTTTCATCGGGCACGCTTAATTGAAGATATGCCCACTTCTAAAATTCGCTCTTGTCCACAAGGATATGTAGAACTTCACGGTACGGCTAAATGGATGGATGGCCCAGAAATTCGTGCACCACTTAGTGGACAACCTTGTGTTTGGTATGCGTTTGTCGTTGAAGAATATGTTAGGCATTCGAAACAAAAATGGCGCAGTATTGAAAGTGGAGTAAGTGATGAATTGTTTCTATTAGAAGATGACACTGGCACATGTTTGATTGATCCTGATGGCGCGAACGTAACGCCTAGCTCTTCCAATACTTGGTATGGCTCAAAGCGTTTAACACCAGCAACTCATACCTCCCCATTAAATGTTTTGGGTGGTGCTATTTTTCAATCAGGCAAGAAGTATCGTTATACCGAGCAACGTTTAGATCAATATGAACTTTTATATGCAATAGGTGAATACAGTTCCTTAGGTACTGGGGAAGAAAGCAATCTAGATGATGCTGTAAAAATATATTTACGTGAATTAAAGCGTGATAAAGAAAAACTTGCAGTATATGACGTAAATCTCGATGGTCAAATTGATCTCCAGGAATGGGAGCAAGCGCGATTGGATGCAAAAAATACAGTTATTGAACAGCGACTAGCCAATCCATTACCTAAACGAATGCATGTTTTGCGAAAACCTCAAACAAAAAAATATCAGCCATTTTTGCTTTCATCAAAATCGGAGCTACATATGACACGTAAGAACCGCATTATTTCTGCTGCACTAGCAACTTTGTTTGTCATACTAACAGCAAGCACTTTTTTAAAATTATTCGGTAATATTTGATTCCTAGCCTAATTAGTTGAGGCATAATGATTAGCAATGAAAAATTATTTATATATTTTCATTTACATAACAATTTTTAGTTCATCTTTACATGCACAAGAATTTGCATATGTAACTGACTCCCTACAACTACGCGTTTATTCAAGTGCCAATGTAGAAAGCGAACATATCCAGACGATCAATAGTGGCGATTCAGTAGAAATATTTAAGAGTGAGGGAGGATTTACACAAGTAACTACCTATGACGGTACAGTGGGGTGGGTTAAATCAGCATTTTTAGTAGAAGACCCACCAGATAAATTGCTTTATTTTTCTGTTAGTGAACAAAACAAGGAGCTTAAGGCCGAGATTGAGTCTTTAAAAAGTGTTCAGCAGACAAGTACTTCGGGAAATAGTAATGAAACTGAAAGCAACAAAATTAATCAATTACAAATTGCCCTAGATAAAGAACAAGAAATTAACCAAAAACTTCAAGCGCAAATAGCAAAAGTTGCTAATGTACAAACGATAAGTGCGGTCAGTTCTCCAGTCAGCACAACGGAAGAGACGCCGTTTTTTACTATAAATAATAAGTGGTTATTGCTAGCAGTACCCGTAGCATTTATTTTGGCTGGATTACTAATGGGTATTAAAATATCAAAATGGCGTATGAGAAAACGTTTACACGGTTTTCAAATTTAACTAAAAAAATTTATCAATAGACAAAATGAAAATTGCATCTTGGAATGTTAATTCACTTAGAGTTCGATTACCGCAAGTTTTAGAATGGCTTGAAGACAATCAAGTTGATGTACTTGCTTTGCAAGAAACTAAAATGGTAGATGAAGATTTTCCCGAGAAAGAAATCCAGCAAGCTGGCTATCAAGTTCAATACTCTGGACAAAAAACCTATAACGGTGTTGCTGTGCTTTCAAAAGATGAGGGAAGTGATGTTGTCAAAGATATAAAAGGTTTAGACGACCCCCAACGAAGAATTCTCGCCGTAACTATAGATGATGTTCGTATATTGAATCTATATGTAGTGAACGGCAAAGAAGTAGGGTCAGATAAGTTTGATTACAAGTTAGATTGGTTAGCAAAAGTAACGGCTTTTATTAAAAACGATCTTAAGAAATACCCAAACTATGTGGTGTTGGGAGATTTTAATATTGCTCCTGAAGACTTAGATACTCATGACCCAATTGCCTGGAAAGATAAAATATTATGTAGCAGTCAAGAACGAGCTGCGCTTAAGGGTATAACTGATTTAGGTTTTGTGGATACATTCAGGTTATTCGACCAGGAAGAAAACACTTTTAGCTGGTGGGATTATCGTGCAGGCGGATTTCCCAGAAATCTCGGTTTGAGAATTGATCTCATTCTTGCTAGTACACCTTTGGAGTCTCGCTGTAGCTTTAGTGCAGTGGACAAAGCCCCCAGGAGTAACGAGAGACCCTCTGATCACGCTCCAGTTATCGCCGAGTTCTTATAGGTATCATGCAGATAAAAGTTGTTAAATGTATCGATCTCCTTAAAATGTAAATATTTATTAACTTATAATCTAAAGATCATGATACATAAGGGCTGATAAAAATTAGATTACCGCCTTAATCGATAATAACTCAGTACATAAGCATTATTTCAATCCAATGACCAATAGTGCTTCATTTACTTGGTTTCATATAACTGTATACATGCTGGAAGTAATTCCTATTATTCATGTCAAACGATTTAGTACAATAATTGCACTTGGCATGTAGTCGTAGTTAAGCCAAACTTCGTCTACCAATCTACATACTTGAGGTGTTTAAAAATGCGCAACATTATGGTGATTAATTCGAAAGGCGGATCAGGTAAATCTACCGTCGCGACTAATTTGGCTTCTTACTTTGCCTCTCAAAATAAGAAAGTGGTGATGATGGATTATGACCCACAAGGTAGCAGCATGGCATGGCTAGCCGCCCGTTCTTCTGCTCGCACACCAATTGATGGAATCCCGGCCTATAAAAAAAGTGCTAAACGCCCTAGTAGAAATACGGACGTTGTAATCCATGATGCCCCCGCAGGTATGCATGGTGGTGATCTAAGCAAAATGATAAAAAAAGCACAGACTATTCTTATACCCGTACTACCTTCCCCCATTGATATGAGAGCAGTGGGAGATTTTATTGTAGAAATAAAAAAATCAGCACCCGTACAAAATAAAAAAGCAAAACTTGCATTGATAGCAAACCGTTCACGTGATTATACGAATATTTACTGGGAACTAGACGACTTCCTAAGTAAACAAAAAATTCCTTTTCTTACCATGTTACGTGACAGTCAGAATTACATTAAAGCTGCCGAGCGTGGTGTGGGTATTTTCGAAATGGCGCCAGGAGCGACCGAGCTTGACCGCGAAATGTGGGAGCCCATCATTAAATGGGTGAAAAGTAAGCGCAGTCAGCCGTAGTATTTAGCGGGTTGGCAATATATATTGTTGCCACACTTTCTGTACCGGATATTTTTTAGAGAGTGCTACCGTGATAAACAAACATACACTACAACATTTATTTCAAATATATATAGGCATTCTGTTATGCATAGCTATGAGTTTATGCAACACGGTAATGGCTTCTACTGATGCAGTGATTATTGATAAAGCAGACTATGTAGTAGTCAAAAAATCTGAGCGCAAATTATATCTTTATCGCGGCAGTGAAGTATTAAAAAGCTATAAAATAGCGCTTGGCAAACAACCGGACGGACATAAAGCGCGAGAAGGTGATTCTCGAACACCTGAAGGTGTATATACTTTGGACTGGCGCAATCCGAATAGTAAATTCTACCGCTCTATTCATATTTCATATCCAAGTAAGTCAGACAATCGCAATGCACGAGAACGAGGTGACTCACCGGGTGGCGCCATTATGATCCATGGCCAACCGAGCAACTGGGTGGATAAAACTAAACTTTTATTTAATCAAGATGATTGGACAGAAGGCTGTATCGCCGTTCAAGATCATGAAATGGATGAAATCTGGGAGGCCGTGGAAGACGGCACTCCAATAGAAATCATTCCTTAAAAATAAAAATTAATTAGCAAATACTTTTTTTAATAATTCAGTTGTACGAGCAACTGGATTGGTTCTAATTTTCGCTTCTTCTACTGCAAGGTAATGAAAGATTCCATCCATTCCTTTTTCTACGACATAACTGCTCAAGTCAGACTTAACATCAGGCACCAAAGGTAGTTTTTTGTATTGGCCAATTGCATTGTCATAACTTTTAATCGCACCTGCTTCAGCAAGACTATCATTCACAATGGGCGTGAACTCTTTGACCAGGTCAGGCGTCATCTTTGCTTGAAAATAACGTGTTGCCGCATCATTTTCACCTGCTAGGATATTGCGTGCATCATCTAATGTCATAGCAGAGATAGCACTCTTAAATAATTCTTTCGCTTTTGGGGTTGCAATTTCAGCGGCTCGATTTAAGCGTGTTTCCAAATCATCCAACATTCCGCTCATACCAACTTTTTCTAGTGTGGATTGAACTTTCTTTAAACTATTGGGAAGTGGAATACGAATGTTTGGGTCAGCATTAAAGCCATCATTAATGCCAAGTTGATTAACAACTAAGTCGGAACCCACACTTAAGGCTTCTTTAAGGCCGGAGGTAATTTCACCATCCGTTAAGCTGTTAGCTGATGTTGAGCTTGTTATGCCTGATTCGTTTAATAAGTCCTTAGCCTTATCAAACCAACTCGCATTTAGGTTGCTGGCAAATAAGCAGGTGAATAATATAATTATTATTAACTTGAACTTCATGATTCACTCCTGAAAGGTATTTTATTTAGTAATTTGATTTTCAGTGGCTGTGCTTGTTCCAAATAGAGCGCCACTTTTTCGCCATAAATAGACGGCTAGCAAGACTGCGGGTATGCCGAGTAAACCAGCATAAATGAAGAAGTGTATATAACCATAGCCATCTACAATCTTACCAGAAAATCCTCCAATAAATTTAGCAGGCAATAACATCAATGAACTAAATAAAGCATATTGGGTGGCGGTGTAAGCACGATTAGTAAGACTAGATAAATAAGCAATAAATGCGGAGCCTGCAATACCACCGCTTAAGTTATCAGCGGTAATGACTATTGCGAGTAATGCTATTTCTGGACCTTGTGTTGCCAACCAGGCGAATATTAAATTAGTTATTACTACTAAAATCGCAGATACAATTAACATGCGCATCACACCATAACGCATAACCATTACTCCACCTAACAGAGCACCAATTATGGTTACTATTATGCCAAACGTTTTAGACACTAATCCAATTTGAGTTTCGGTATAACCCATGTCAGCATAAAACGGACCAGACATTACGCCCATGGTAATGTCACTTATACGAAATAGGCCGATGAACAATAATATTGAAATGGCTGCCAAACCATTTCGAGCAAAAAAATCTACAAAGGGACAAACGATAGCACCAATTATCCAAGCAATAATGTTACGTAATTTATTAGGCAGTCGAGAGGGTCCTTCTAAAAACTTTATGACACGTTCTTCTTGTATCCAAGTTTGTTGTTCAATGTGTCTGGTAGGTTCAGCAATCAGTAACGTAGTCATCATGCCAATTAACATTGCACAACCCATAAAAAAATATGCTGTACTCCATGAATAGCTGCCGGCAATTAAAAACGCACCACCACCTGCTAATATTAAGCCTAAGCGATACCCAAGTTGGTAAGTACCAGCCATAGCACCTTGTAAATTTATTTCTACGGCTTCAATGCGCCATGCATCAATACTGATATCTTGCGTAGCAGATGAAAAAGCGACTAATAATGCAGCAAGTATAAGACTTGTTAATTGAGTACTAGGGTCATTGTTAGCCATCATCCAAAGCCCAATAAGCACACCTAACTGCGCTAACAGCATCCAACTACGACGTTGCCCTAAATAGTTAGTAATGATTGGAAGTCGTAATCGATCGACCAGGGGGGCCCAGACAAATTTAAAGCCATATAAAATAGCGACCCAAGAAATATAACCTATTGTAGTTCGATCAATGCCTTCTTTTCTGAGCCAAAATGAAAGTGTGCCAAATACTAAAAATAGCGGTAATCCCGCGGAAAAACCCAAAAACAACATGGCAATAACACGGGGATGCAGATAAACACTGAAAGACTGCAGCCAAGATTTCTGTATGGAAACTTTTTCTGTCTTCACACTTTTAATTCGTAGTCGATACTTAACGGTGCATGATCTGAAAAGCGTTGTTTTTTATATATACTGACTTTTTTTGCAGCACCATTTAATTTTGGTGTAGCAATATGATAATCAATACGCCAACCAACATTATTTGCCCATGCTTGGCCACGATTAGACCACCAAGTATATTGATCTTCTTTTTGGTTAAGCTCTCTAAAAACATCAACATAGCCAACATCATCAAATAGCTTGTCTAACCAAGCGCGTTCTTCAGGCAAAAAACCAGAATTTTTTTGATTTCCTCGCCAGTTTTTCAAATCAATTTCTTTATGCGCAATATTCCAATCACCACAAATAATGTACTCTTTTTTGCGTCGCTTTAGACTTATTAAGTGTTTCATAAATGTGTTCATGAAACGGAATTTTGCTTCCTGTCTCTCATCACTGGATGAGCCTGAAGGAGCATACAAAGAAATTACTGCTAGATTTTCGAATTGTAGTTCTAAGTAACGTCCTTCATTATCAAATTCCTCATCACCATATTTTCGAATCACTTTTTTTGGCTCATGCTTGCTGTAAATGGCTACACCGCTGTAACCTTTCTTAATGGCATCTACGTAATAGCAAAAGTAACCTTTCGGGAAAAAAACTGGATTATCTTCGAGTTGATGAATTTGTGCTTTGGTTTCTTGAATACAAACCACATCAGCTTTCTGTTTTTTTATCCAATCAAAGAAGCCTTTGCGAGCTGCAGCTCTGATACCGTTAACATTGACAGTGATGACACGCATATATATATGAGATTAGATCAAATAAAGTTAGTATTTAGTACACTAACAAAGATCAACCAATAAGAGTATCCACATAGAAAAATCGATATGAAAAATAGCTCTAAATTTATTCAATTTGCAGTTGAACACAAAGTTTTGCAATTTGGTGAATTCACTCTTAAATCCGGACGAGTCAGCCCTTATTTCTTTAATGCCGGATTATTCAACGATGGTAATGCATTGCACTTGCTAAGCCAGTTTTATGCGCAGGCCATCGTTGATTCAAATTTAGAGTTTGATATGTTATTTGGGCCAGCTTATAAGGGCATACCATTAGTCGCTGCTGTAGCAATGACGCTATCGCGTGATCATGGTAGAAATTACCCCTATGCTTTTAATCGCAAAGAGGTAAAAAAGCATGGTGATGGTGGGCAAATTGTAGGCGCCTCACTTGCTGGAAAGGTGCTAATCATTGATGACGTCATTACAGCAGGCACAGCAATAAATGAAGCAGCAGGAATTCTTGCCCAATCAGATGGAAGTGCGGCGGGTGTTGTGATTGCTTTTGACCGGGAAGAGCGGAGCCAAGAAAATGAAGCAGCCTTGTCTGCGGTAGGTCAGGTTGAACGAGACTTAAAAATATCTGTCATTAGTGTTGCGAAAGCAAATGACCTCATCAGTTATTCTGAATCAAATAATACATATACAGAACACCTGGAAACCATCAAAACTTATCTAGATAAATACCGATCTAAAACCATATAATAATTAAGGTTTATGCTAAACGTAGGCTACCCAAATTCACACTTATTTTAAATAAGATGAGTGAGTATAGTTTCACGATTAAATAGGCTTTTTTGACTCTAACTTCTTGGAATATGGTAGTAAAATTACCAGTAAAATATCAAGTGAAATAACTGATTGGCTGTATGTTAGCAATAAAGCATTTTTTATACTTACCACTTTCTCTAGTCGTATGCGTGGCAAATATCGCGCAAGCAGAGTTTTATCGATGGGTGGATGACACCGGTACCATTCACTATAGCGATAGCTTGCCTCCAACAGAATCGCAAAGAAAACAAGACTTGTTAAATGATACGGGCCGTATTGTAAAAACAATTCCTGCACCTAAAACTGTAGGTGAACTGGAAGAAGAACAAAAACTTGCTTTACAGGAAGAAGAACAAAAGAAAAAGATTGAAAAAGCAGAACAAAGAGATCGATTACTTATGGCTTTATATTTAACAGTAGAAGATATAGAGCTTGTACGTGATGAGCGAATCGAGACTGTAGAGTCCGCGATTAGAATTACAAAGTTACGTAAAAATAGATTTACTAAAAAGTTAGAAGAGTTAAGTACATCAGAACAAAAATTTAAAGCGAATGGACAAAATACACCGCCATGGTTAATTAAGAGCCGTAGGCACTATGCAGAACAGCTAGCTAATGTTGAGGATATTCTTGCGATTAAAGAAAAAGAAAAGCTAGTCATCAAGAAGCGTTTTGCTGGTGATATAAATCGTTACTTAGAATTGAAAGATCCTGAATTAGCTGCTGAGTAAAGTACCTACACCCTGATCAGTAAATAATTCTAGTAATACAGCATGTTGAACGCGGCCATCAATAATATGAGCTGCATTCACACCTGAAGTTATAGCATCCCAAGCACATTTCACTTTAGGTAACATTCCACCACTAATTACTTCATCAGCAATGAGCTGTGTAATTTCGTCATACTTTAGACCGGTTAGTAATTCGCCATTATGTTGCACACCAGGAGTATTGGTTAAAAGTATAAGTTTTTCAGCATGTAATGATGAGGCAATATTGCCTGCAACAAAATCTGCATTGATGTTTAAAGACTCGCCATTTTCACCTAACCCAATAGGTGCAATTACAGGTATAACAGACTTTTCAAATAACTTTATTAGAGGTTTAGAGTCAATAGCTGTAACTTGTCCAACATGTCCTAGGTCTAAACGTTCACTCCCAGTTCCATCTTGAGTGGTACGTGAAATAGTTAAACGTTCTGCTCGAACAATCCCATGTTCCTTGCCCATTAACCCTTGCGCTTTGCCACCATGTTGAAGGATGAGATCGACAATTTCCTGATTAACTATTTTACCGAGTACACGCTCTACTATGTCCATGGTTTCGTCGTCAGTGACACGCATACCATCAATAAATTGTGTTTTTTTACCAAGTTTTTCTAGTGTTTGTCCAATTTGAGGGCCACCACCATGAACGATAACTGGATTAATACCAACCTGTTTCAGCAATACCACGTCACATGCAAAACTACTTTTTAAGTCTTCATCTATCATGGCGTTACCACCATATTTTATGACGATAGTTTTTCCAGAAAATTTCTGGATATAAGGCAGAGCTTCGGTCAAGACCCTAGCAATTGTGTCTGCACTACTTGGTTCCATCAGGTGTTTTACTATTTAATTGAGAAAAAATTAAAAGGGTATTTGCATGCTTGAATCAATCTTAGCCATCTGTTGCCGAAAGTCATTTTTGATAACTTCAATTGCACTTTCATTATCAGCCTCAAACCGGATTACTAAAGAAGGTGTAGTATTAGAGGCACGAACTAGGCCCCAACCATTATCATAGTCAGCACGAACGCCATCAATAGTGGTTATTTTTGCATTTGGTAAATCTACGGCACTTAAAAATTGCTGCATAAAATCATGTTGTGCACCGTCTTTATCAAAGTGCACATTAATCTCAGGTGTACTAAGTGAATTCGGTAACGTTGAGAACAATTCACTGGATGATAAATTTTGGTTAGTTACAATTTCTAGTAAGCGAGCGGCACTATAAAGTGCATCATCAAAGCCATACCAACGTTCTTTGAAAAAGATATGACCACTCATTTCCCCAGCTAATTCCGCACCGGTTTCTGTCATTTTATTTTTAATGAAAGAATGACCCGTCTTCCACATAATAGCTTCTCCACCTGCTTCTTCTATAACGGTGGCTAAATTTCTTGATGACTTCACGTCAAAAATTATCTTTGAGCCTGGTTTTCTACTTAGAACATCACGCGCATAGAGCATCATCTGACGATCTGCCCATAACACACATCCTTTATTATCAATAACCCCAACACGATCCCCATCACCATCAAAGGCAAGGCCTAGATCTAAATTATTGTCATCCACACATTTTATTAAGTCTGTTAAATTCTTTGCTTCACTGGGGTTAGGATGGTGATTTGGGAAACTCCCATCTACGTCACAATATAAATCGAAAGTTTCACAACCTAATTTCTTAAATAGCGTAAGAGCTGCGGGTCCTGCGACACCATTGCCACAATCGATTCCGATACGAAGTGGGCGAGCTAGTTTGATGTCTGAACATATTCTTGAAAGGTAAGTATCTAGAATGTCTTCTTCTTGAATACTACCTATTTCTGTTTTGAGTTCGCCGTGTATTATGCACTGATGAATAGCTTGAATATCCTCACCGTGAAGTGTTTTTCCATCCATAACCATTTTCAGACCATTATACTCTGGAGGATTATGACTACCCGTGACCATGACTCCCGCACCAGTACCTAATTTATGCGTGGCGTAATATAATACTGGTGTTGGTACTTCTCCAATATCAATTACTTTGCAGCCACTTGCTTGTAAACCTAGGCTTAGGCTGTCCACTAATAGTTTACTGGAGTTTCTACCGTCTCTTGCCACGACAACAGTTTTGCTATTAGGGTATAACGTGCCGAGAGCTTGTCCAACCAACGACACCACTTCTGGTTTTAACGCGGTTTCAACAACACCACGTATATCGTAAGCACGGAAAATATGAGGATCTATATTCATAAAATTATTTATTGTGGCTTTATAAAAGCCGTATGATTACGTTGTTTTTAATGTAGTAAATATTATGTTTTGCCAGTGTGACCGAAACCACCTTCACCACGATCTGTAGCAGTGAACTCATCAACAATCTCAAATTCTGTTTGTACGATGGGAATGATAACCAACTGAGCAATGCGATCACCGACATTGACATTAAAGGTTTCATTGCCTCGATTCCAGAGTGAGACCATCAAAGGACCTTGGTAATCTGAATCAATCAACCCAACTAGATTACCTAAAACGATGCCATGTTTATGACCCAAACCTGAACGCGGCAAAATAGTTGCAGCAAGGCCAGGATCTTGAATATAGATCGAGAGACCTGTTGGAATTAATACGGTTTCACCAGGGGAAATGGTTATTGCTTCATCCAAACAAGCGCGTAAATCCATACCGGCTGACCCGGTTGTCGCGTAAGTGGGTAGCGGAATTTCTTTACCTATTCGACTATCGAGTATTCTGACTTCTGTCTTTTGCGTTTTTGAGTACTGTGACATTGCTTCTCTTATCTGTGCTTGCATAACGTTCCGCGATTAGACCAATGAGTCGTCGCGCTATTTTTGTTTTTGTATCACGCTCTAGTGAGCAATGTCCACCTGCCCAAAATATCTCTAAGGCATTTTCAGGGCTATCAAAACCAATACTTGTATCAGAAACATCATTACCCGCAATCATGTCTAAACGTTTACGCTCTAGTTTCTGCTTAGCATATTTTTCAAGATCACGAGTTTCAGCTGCAAACCCCACAACAAAAGGCTTATTATGATGTCTAGCCACTTCAGCAAGAATATCTGGGTTACGCACTAGTTTTACTGATAAATCTTCATGTAGTTTTTTAATTTTTTCTGGTTGCTTTGCAACCGGGCGGTAATCTGCAACTGCAGCACAGCTTATAAAGATTTGCTTATCTTCAATATCTGCTTGCACCGCATCAAACATTTCTTGCGCAGTTGAAACAGATATACATTCAACACCTTCAGGTACTGCGATGGAAACGGGACCAGTAATTAGCTGGACGTTTGCACCAGCATCATGAGCTGCAGCAGCAATGGCGTAACCCATACGTCCGGAACTACGATTACTAAGATAACGTACCGGATCAATCGGCTCTCGAGTAGGGCCGGCCGTAACCATGATGTTAATTCCTGTGAGTTCACCAGTATTAAATAAATTACTTAATGAGAGCACTAGTTGATGTGGCTCAAACATACGCCCTTCACCTACATCCCCACATGCTTGAGAGCCAGCAGCAGGACCAAAAAACACAAAGCCTCGTTTAGCTAATAATTCAACATTGTCTTGCGTTGCGTGGTTGGCCCACATGGCTTGATTCATCGCTGGTGCCAGTGCAATGGTAGCTTTGGTTGCTAAACAGGTGGTGCTAAGCAGATCATCCGCACCACCATGAGTTAATTTAGCAAGTGTGTTGGCACTGGCAGGTGCAATAAGTACTACATCCGCCCATCTAGCTAATGCGATATGGTCCATGCCATTTGCCGCTTCGGCATATTCAAATTCATCTGTTAAAACAGGGTTTCCTGATAGTGCTTGAAAAGTTAGCGGGGTAATAAATTCTTTAGCCGAGCGTGTCATGATGACACGCACTTGTGCTTTAGCGCGGACTAACTCACGTACAAGTTCGGCACTCTTATAAGCAGCAATGCCACCACTCACACCGAGTAAAATATTTTTGTTAGCTAAAGACATAGTGTTTAGTTTACCAAATATGTCCCATAAAATGGTTTAATTTCATACACGGCTAACCAAGCCTTATCAGCCATTGGTCAATATTGAGTTCAGATATATCAAGGGCTTATGAATAAAGTGAAATAAAGGGGGGCAAATGGCGATATCCGATTGGCCTGAAGGGGAACGACCACGTGAACGTTTGCTAGATCAAGGCGCAAGAGCACTTTCAGATGCTGAGTTATTGGCTATATTTCTACGTACTGGCGTTAAAGGTAAATCTGCGGTGGATTTAGCGCGAGAATTGTTGATTAATTTTGGTGGTTTACGACAATTACTATCGGCGGATTTAGAAACATTTTGTCGCGCTAAAGGAATGGGTGTCGCAAAATTTACTCAACTACAAGCTTGTTTAGAAATGGCACGTAGATTTTTACATGAAGCATTAGAACGCGAAGGGCCACTTACGAATCCAGATGATGCCAAGCATTTTTTGCTCATGCATATGCGAGATTATAAAAAAGAAGTATTTGCATGTTTGTGTTTAGATACTAAAAATCGAGTGATAAAGTTTGAGGAGTTATTTTCAGGCACATTAAATTATGCTGAAGTACATCCAAGAGAGGTTGTTAAGCATGCATTAAAGCATAATGCTAACGCTATTATTCTTGCCCATAACCACCCATCGGGCGACTCAAAACCGAGTCAGTCTGATATAGACATTACGCATACTTTACGTGATGCATTGTCACTGGTAGACATTAAAGTATTAGACCACTTAATAATTGGTAATGAGGTTGTTTCTTTAGCTGCGTTAGGCCATTTGTAAAAATGTTTAGACATAAAAAAGCCCACGTAAAATAAATTACACGGGCTATTTTAATCTGAACAACGTTTAAATTAAGAAAATATTTTTTATTATTCTCAACTTTACTTACTTATTTTTTAAGACTATCACGAATTTCACGTAACAAAACAAGGTCTTCTGGTGGAGCTGCGGGTGCTTCTTCTTCTTTCTTCTTCATACTATTCACAGCTTTAATAATCATGAATATTACAAACGCAATGATTAAGAAGTTAATGAGCGCTTGAATGAATGAGCCATAACCAAAAATAGCAGCACCTTCGCCATCCCCTAGTGGGATGCCTAGTTTGCTAAAATCTACACCTCCGGTAAACAGACCAATGATTGGCATGATGATGTCATCTACTAATGAAGCTACCACTGCAGATACCGCTGCACCAATGATAATACCGGTAGCCATATCCATCATGTTACCTTTCATGACGAATTCTTTAAATTCACTTACCATTCCCATGATAAATCCTCCTAAGATTATTATAATTATTTGAATCGGGAAGTACTGTAATCAGCAATACTTGTAAATGCAAGCTAACTTATTTGTCGCTGCTATAGCTTGTTGATTATGAATAAAAAAATTATGTCAGTAATTGTTCAAGTGCAATTATTAGTTGATCAACCTGTTTGATTGAATGCTCGGCAGAAAAACTTATCCTCAATCTTGCGGTGTTGTTTGGAACGGTGGGTGGTCGTATAGCGGGCACAAGTATTCCAGCAGCTAAAAGATTTTTACTTATTTTTAGTGTGGTTTTTGATGAACCAAAAATAATCGGTTGTATAGGTGTATTAGAAGCCGAAACACTAATGCCAACTTGTTTACATCGGTCTTGAAAATACTGAATCAAAGCTTGTAAATGCTCTCTACGCCAAGCTTCATCTTTGATCAGTTGTAGGCTTGCTCGTGTGGCTTCTGCGATGGCCGGTGGCAGTGCAGTAGTGTAAATATAACTGTGTGCTTTTTGTATCATCCATTCAATGGATTCTTGTTTACCGGCAACAAATGCGCCAAAAGTACCAAATGCTTTTCCCAATGTACCTATTAAAATATCATTCGTAGACAATAAATCTTCCGTACAGCCTTTACCTTGTTTGCCCAGTACACCGATGCCATGTGCATCATCGATGATTAATGTTGCATTATGTGTATGAGCGATCGACTGCAATGTTTTAACTGGTGCGATCGTACCATCCATACTAAACACACCGTCAGTTAAGATGAACTTACTGGACGACTCATCTACAGAAATATTTTTATTTAACTGATCAGTAGCTTGATGCGCATAACGGTTTAATTTCGCGCGTGATAATAAAGCCGCATCATTCAAAGAAGCGTGGTTGAGTTTATCTGCATAAATAGAACTGTTACGTGTTGCTAAAGCACTGACAACGCCTAAGTTCGCCATATAGCCGGTTGAAAATAGTAATGCTTTTTCACATCCAATAAATTCTGCTAGTTCCTCTTCTAATGCAGCATGACTATCATGATGACCTGTGATTAAGTGAGAAGCACCAGATCCCACGCCCATGTTCTGTGTGGCACTGGCTAAGCGTTGAATAACGTTAGGATGATTGGCTAAACCAAGATAATCGTTACTACAGAAAGACAAAACCTTTTGTCCATTGATAATAGGTTCTACTTGCTGTGCAGAGGAAGTAACTTTACGACTACGATAAAGGTTATCGAGTTGTAGTTTATCTAGCGCGGCTGCTAGATCACTCATGACATTGTGATTTTAATTAATGGAAGCTGCCTGACTTACAGCAACCTGTGTATCAATTTCAGCATTAACTTCTGAATGAAGAGAAGGATTGACTGAATCATTAACACTATCGGCCTGAATACCCAGCTTGTTAAATAATGCACGGTCTTTCTCCGTTTCAGGGTTTTTAGCAGTTAATAACGTCTCACCGTAAAAAATAGAATTTGCGCCAGCAAAAAAGCATAACGCTTGTGTTTGCTCATTCATTTCTTCACGCCCAGCGGACAAACGTACATAGGTTTTAGGCATTAGGATGCGTGCAATTGCAATGGTACGAATGAACTCAAACGGATCAAGATCATCTACGTGTTCAAGTGGTGTGCCTTTAATTTTTATTAACATATTTATTGGCACAGACTCGGGGTGTTGAGGCAAGTTTGCTAACTGTAATAATAAACCCGCCCGATCTTCTCGAGATTCCCCCATACCTAAAATACCACCACTACAAACATTAATACCGGAATTACGTACATGCTCTAGTGTATCTAAACGATCTTGGTAGGTTCGAGTGGTAATGACATTGCCATAAAATTCTGGAGAGGTATCTAAATTGTGATTGTAATAATCCAGTCCTGCGGTTTTTAATTTCTGTGCTTGGGGTTCGGTTAACATACCCACTGTCACACAAGTTTCCATGCCAAGGTCTTTTACCACCTCGATCATTTTAATCACTTGATCTAAGTTTTTATCCGATGGATTACGCCAAGCGGCGCCCATGCAAAACCGAGATGCACCTGCTTCTCTGGCTGCTTTGGCATTTATTTTCACTTCATCTAGAGACAACAAACGCTCTTTCTCAATTTCGGTGTCGTAATGACCGCTTTGTGGGCAGTAAGAACAATCTTCCGAGCACGAGCCAGTCTTTACCGAAAGCAGGGTACTGACTTGTACCTTATTAGGGTCATGGTTTTCACGGAATATGCGGTGGGCTAAATACAGTAAATCGTTAAAGGGCAGTTGATACAGGTCAATGACCTCATGTTTTTTCCAGTCATTGCGTGTAGAGGTAGTTTCAGAGTGCATATAGTTGCTTTGCCATAAAGGTTAACGATAATAGTGTTAGCAAGTCTAATCTTTTGCAGTGGGGTGTCAATAAAAGCATGGCTTCTCAAATTGAGTACCTAGTATGACGGTCAAGTATGTTTACTAAGGCGCAGAAATTACTTACTGCTGCTAAAAAAGCCGGGACAATCATTTATCCAAAAGTTTGTCTACATTGCAATGATGCTGGACAAAACGGTATAGATATATGTGAAAGATGCTACCAAAATCTACCTTGGGTGGAATATTCTTGTACTCGATGTGCGCTGCCATTACCAAATGACCATGCTGCGGTGTGCGGGGCGTGCAGCAATCGAGAATTATATTTTGATTATGCCTCAACCCCTTTTCTATTTGATGGGTTTATTCGTGACGCTATTTATCTATTTAAATTTGACCAAAAGCTTAATCAAGGTAAATTGCTGGCACAATTATTAATACAGCATATTGAAGGCATGCAGCTAGAAATACCTGAGTTGATCATTCCTGTGCCATTGTTTAAAAAACGAATGCGTCAACGTGGCTATAACCAAGCGTTGGAAATTGCACGTATTGTATGTAAAGAGCTTGAGATTACGCTTGATTACAATTCGCTGTATCGAAATCGTGATACCAGTGTGCAAATGGATTTACCCGCCAAGCAACGATATAAAAATGTCAAAGGGGCTTTTTCAATTAAAAAGAATTTAACTACCTTGAAAGGAAAACACGTTTGTATAATCGATGATGTGATGACGACGGGGAATACCGTGAATGAGGTTGCGAAGTGTTTGCAGGAGACTGGAGTGGAGAAGATTGGGGTGTGGTGTATTGCTCGAGTTGCTTGAGGTAATGTCCGCTTTGGGTCGTAAGCGGACAGTTTAAGACTGTTATTTTGAGATTCCAACCAAGATTCCCCTTATTCTAAACTTTGTATGACCGCTTTCGGCCAATAGCGGACAATCATCTACTCTAATTCTGTGCTCATGAT
>CALAJL010000088.1 GCA_937922735.1 uncultured Gammaproteobacteria bacterium
AGTAGTAGGCTGCAGTTCATTTTATATTGGAAAATTACAAAATAGTCGTTCTCGAAATTCATGTTAGCTTGCTCTATTTGAGTTATTTATAAGCATGAATATAAGTGCATTTTCTCTCTCGGTACTTTTATTAGTATCAACTCTATTTTTAAGCGCATGTGAAAATTTTAATTTCACAGAAACCTATGAAGGAAGGGTTGTTAAAGTGCTGGATGGTGACTCTATTAATATTATTCAGCAAGGACGGCAGATTCGCGTGAGGTTAGCTGAAATTGATGCACCGGAACATAAACAGCCTTTTTCTAAAAAATCGCGCCAAGCACTAGAGGGTTATGTGGCAGGAAAAGAAGTTTTGGTAGAAGAATTTGATCGTGATCAATATGGCCGAGTGGTTGGCCACATTTATGTAGAAGATACTTGGGTAAACGGAGAGCTTGTAAAAAATGGCTATGCTTATGTATATGAGAGATATGCCGTCTCAAAAAAATTATACCAATACCAAGCACAAGCAGAGAAAGAAAGAAAAGGAGTATGGAAGTTGCCTGCAAAACAAAGAGTCAAGCCATGGGATTGGCGTAATAAAAATAAGTAATATATTCTGATGCATCATCAGATATTTATTCTCAAATAACACCACCATACAACCATCTTTTGTATTCATAGTCATATAAAGGTAACAAAACAGTAAATTATTATTAATCTTACGGTAGAAATTTCCAAACAAATCACAAGTAAGATTTAAACCCTAATGAATTTCAAATCTGAAGGGAGAGCACATGTCTCGAGTAACGAAACAAGATCTCAGTGATGAAGGTGTCTGTAATCCATCTACAAATATTTCATTTGCTAAAGTTTTAGAAGCCAATTTATCTAGACGTACATTATTAAAAGGAGGTTTGGGTGCAGCATCCACCGCTTTTTTCGCGACATCATCTATAACTGCATTTGCCGGAAGTCGTCGTGGCGCTAAAGTTGGCTTTACACCTGTAACGGTTGCTGAAGGTACTGGCCCATGGCCAAAAATTGCGCCTGAATACCAATGGGATGTGCTCATCCCGTGGGGTGATCCATTAGAGCCAGATGGCCCAGAATTTATCTATCCACCCAATTCGGTTGACCAAGCTAAGCAAGTTGGAATTGGCCATGATGGGATGCACTATTTTCCAATTAAAGATTCTAATCAAAAGCGTTGTGGTTGGGATCAATATGACTGGGATGATGACCTAGACTGGAGTAGTAATACTAATAAAGATGCATACAGACGTGGGAACCGTAATGGTGTGCTGTGTGTTAACCATGAATTTGGCAGGACGTCACATGTTTTGGGTAAAGACCAACCAGAGAGTCTTGAAGATGTGCGTGTCATGCAACATGCTCATGGCGTATCCGTTATAGAATTAAAAAAACGCCAAGGCCAATGGCGTCAAGTAAAAAGTGACTTTGCAAGACGTATCCATGTAAATACACCGGTAGAGTTTGGTGGTCCGGTTGCAGTATCAGGCTTACTTAAAACTCCTAATGGAAACAGTCCACTAGGTACCGTGAATAATTGTGCCAATGGTTATACTCCTTGGGGTACGTACCTAACATGTGAAGAAAATTTCAATGGATATTTTGGTGCGACAAACCAAAGCAATACTTGGGTGCCAACACCAGAGCAAGAGCGTTATGGTTTTACTGAAGGTGGCTTTGGTTACGGTTGGCAAAATTTTGATAAACGTTTCGACTTGTCTGATCCTGATTATCAGAATGAAGAAAACCGTTTTGGTTGGATTGTTGAAATCGATCCTGTAGATGGAACCTCCATTCCTATTAAACGTACTGCACTTGGAAGAATTAAACATGAAGGAATTGCGCTTACAGTTGGATTAGGTGGACGCGTTGTTGGTTACATGGGTGATGACCAACGATTTGACTATATCTATAAGTTTGTTTCTGAAGGTAATTGGCGGCAAATGCGTCGTGAAGGTAAAAGTCCGTTAGATCATGGCAAACTTTATGTTGCACGATTTAATGATGATGGTAGTGGCGACTGGTTAGAGCTCACGATTGATAATCCCAAAATCGCCCAGCGTTTTAATAGTCAGGCTGAAGTGCTTACCTATGCACGTATCGCTGCTGATAGTGTAGGTGCAACGCCAATGGATAGACCAGAGTGGACGACGGTTGGGCCAACTGGAATTGTCTATTGCACATTGACTAATAATAGTCAGCGAACTGAAGCCAATGCAGCGAATCCTTTGGTGCCTAATGCAGATGGGCACATCATTCGTTGGAAAGATAGTAGACGACACACTGGTACTCGCTTTAAGTGGGATATTTACTTAATTGCAGAATCCACGCATGGAACTGATGATACATTCAGTGACCCTGATGGTTTATGGGCTGATCCAGATGATCGTTTGTTTATCCAAACTGACGGCGGACAAAAAGATGGGCTTAATAATCAGATGTTAGTTGCAGATTTGCGTACTGGAGATTTGCGTCGTTTGTTCACAGGTGTGACAGGTGATGAAATAACGGGTATTACCACCACACCAAACCGTAAAACCATGTTTGTTAACACTCAGCATCCAGGTAATGGTGATCCTACTCTTACAAACTTCCCTGTGCCATTTGACGGTGTCACTATTCCACGTGATTCTACTATTGTGATAACGCGCAAGGATGGGGGTATTGTTGGTTCCTAGTCTAGGTTGAGTTAGTTTTTATCACATAGTAACTTTCAACAGAATATCTCGGCGATTGCCGAGATATTTTTATATTAACTATATGTTCTAAAATATTAAAACTACGAAAAAAAACAAAAAAGCAAGGCAATAAAATCCCATGAATCCCCAATAGTCTTGTGACTCAGTGCTGCGGTGTTTTTTAACCGCCCATGATTCCATTTCAGTTACACTTGCAAATAACCCTTTATTGCAGCCTTTTACCCATACTGCCTGATTTAGCCAGCCTTCAACCAATAGATATCCAGTGAATAGTGTTCCGATTAAATAAAATAATGTCTGTAACAGTATTAGCATAACTAGTTTTCCTTCTGAACATTATAGGTGGAGATCTATAAACGCTTGTTATAATTCTAGAAGCGAAGCACATTGGGCAATAAATGAGTATGTATGACTAGCAGCATTTAAACGATAAAGTAACAGATTTTCAAATTATTATTTGTCTGACCAAACTGCATATTCATTGCCATTTGGGTCGGCAAAATGAAAGCGCTTACCACCTGGGAATGTAAAAGTCTCTTGAATTATAGTGCCGCCTGCTTGTTCAATTTTTGTTTGAGTTTCTCCTAGCATGTTGCTGTAAAAAACAACTAACGCACTGCCATTATGGGTTGAAGAAGAGAGGTCAGATGTGAAGAACCCTCCGTCAAGACCTTGGTTTTCAAAAGCAGCATAATCAGGTCCATAGTCAGTGAACGTCCACCCAAATGCTTTTTCAAAAAATGCTTTAGTTACTTTTATATTTTTCGAAGGCAGCTCTACATAATTAATTTTTTCATGAATATTCATAAGCTTTATTTATCATTCTCAATATTAAAAAACGGTATGTGAAACATGTTAAGAATATAGTATTTTTGTAATACACTTAGTGTAAATTATGTACATATAGACATTTTATCTGTTAAATTAATTGTACTTTGAGATAACTAATTCAAATAATAACGAGGGATTTTGTGACGACTTCATTTGAAACTAAAGGGAAGACTGCGTTTGTGACCGGTGCAAACCGAGGCATAGGTAAAGTAATAGTAGAAACATTTTTAGATAAAGCCGGTGTAAAAAAAGTTTATTTAGCAGTTAGAAATGTAGATTCAGCTAAATCTTTAACCGATAAATACGATGATCGTGTTGAAGTTATACATGTAGACCTAGGAAAGCCCCAAACGATTCTGCTGGCAGCACAATCTGCGACAGATGTGGATATTGTTGTAAACAATGCTGGTGTGCTCAAGACATCTACTCCTTTAGATGTAAATGCATTGGATAGCATGGCATATGAAATGGATATGAACGTATCAGGTTTGGTAAGAGTAGCCCAAGCTTTTGCGCCAGTGCTAAAAAAGAATGGTGGAGGAGCACTCATCCAACTCAATTCACTTGCGTCATTAAAGTGTTTTGCCCCATTTGCAACCTACAGTGCATCCAAAGCAGCAGCGTATTCGATTACTCAAGCGCTACGTGATTTATTAAAAGAGCAGGGCACTACTGTTGTGAGTGTGCATCCTGGACCCATTGAAACCGATATGGCGACGGATGCAGGAATTGGTGAAATAGCAGAACCACCAAGTTTAGTTGCTGATAGTATTCTTAATGCGCTTGAGAAAGGTGAGTTTCACGCTTTTCCAGACTCAATGGCAAAACAGTTTGAGAGTGCGTACCAGGAATTTGCTGAAAATATAGTCAACGCTGATCTATTAGCTTGAGTTGTATGGTTTAGATTGCGGTTTTTATGTTGCTAGGATTATTCGTAAAATATTTAACGGTAAGCAATGCTGCAGGAAAAATAATTCCCCATTTTAGAAAATAAATTCCAACACTCATTGCTAAAGGTTCTGCTAGCTCTAGTGCGCCAAGTTTGTGTCCAAGAAAATAACTAAAGCTACCGCCTATTGCACCCGCTATAGCAGCGATCTTTAAATTTTTACTTAGCCAGTACAAGCTATAAGGTACCATTAAAGAGAACACAAGCCACAAAGACATTAACCAAGCAGGGATAATCAGAGAATTATTTATGGCATTTGGAAATGACAGCACATTCATTTGTGTAAGCACCATGTCTAAAATGATTCCAACTATAGCGATAATAAGCATTATTTTTAGATCACGTATGCGTTGTTTGCTCAAATAGAAATGTGAAATGATATATGCTAAACCTACATAAAGGCCAAGCATTGGAAATGAGTGTGTTGCTCCATAGGCGCATGCTGCCCATGTAACTTGAAGTCCTATAAAATTAAATATTAAAAATCTTAAATTATTCTTCATTGTTCGTTTAAAAACGATTTTCTGGTTTCTTTAATACTATTTGTTGCACATCAATTACCCTTTCCTCAAAACCAGCTTGACAATATTTTAAGTAATACTCCCATAATCGAATAAATGCATTACCATAACCCAGCTCTATTACTTTTTCTTTATTAATAATAAAGCGTTGATGCCAAATTTCTAATGTTTTTGCATAACTAGATGCATAGCTTTCACTATGAAATAAGGTCAGATCACTACTAGTAGCTATGGAGCTAAGCATTGATGACATGCTTGGTAAGCTTCCACCAGGAAAAATATACTTCCGTATAAAATCCATAGATTGAATATAATGATCGTATAGATAGTCTGAAATTGTGATCGCTTGTATTAACATCGCTCCATTAGGCTTTAGTAATTTACTGCATTTTGAAAAATATTCATTTATGAATTGATGCCCTACAGATTCAATCATTTCAATTGAGACTAATTTGTCATATTGGCCTTCTAAGTTGCGATAATCTTGTTTTAATATTGTAATTTTATCAGCTAAATTATTACTAGCGATTTTTTCACGAAGATATGAGTACTGCTCTTCTGAAATAGTTGTTGTGGTAACTTTACAGTCATAATTTTGTGCGGCATAGATGGCAAAACCACCCCAGCCACTACCTATTTCAAGTACATGGTCAGCTTGGTTTAGATTTAATTTCTCACAAATTATTTTAAGCTTATGTTCTGAGGCTGCTTCTAAAGTCATGTGTTGCGAGGTGAAGCAAGCGGAAGAATACATCATGCTTTTGTCAAGGAATAATTCGTATAAATCATTACCTATATCATAGTGTGCTGTAATATTTCGCTTTGATCCTTGTTGGTTATTTTTATTAGTATAATGTGTAATTGCATAAACACGTTTAGCTAACGAAGCAAAACCAGATTTGAATGAAAACAACACTTTTCGATTTAATGTGAATATACGCATTACATTGATTAAGTTTTCTGAAGACCACCAGCCTTTTACATAGGTATGACCCGCAGCAGGTTCACCGCCAAACAATATAGCTTTGAAGACACGCATATCATTAACATGGATGACTGCATGCAGCTCTGCTTGCATCTCCTTGATGCCAAAATCATAGACCATATCATTTACATGTATCTGCAGAAAGCCAACGTCAATTTGGTCAAGTTTTTTAAATAAAGCCGCACAAACAATTTGTTCGGACCAGTTTAATTCGCTACGAAAATTTTGTGTATTTTTATATTTAGGAACTATAGACA
Source organism: uncultured Gammaproteobacteria bacterium (assembly GCA_937922735.1). Lineage (GTDB taxonomy): Bacteria > Pseudomonadota > Gammaproteobacteria > UBA4575 > UBA4575 > JABDMD01. Next base: position 6,255 of record CALAJL010000088.1, read on the forward strand.
TTCTTTAAACCTGTTAATTTTTGGGATGAGGTATATATTGGATCCCTTTGATCCAAAGTTTAAGCGCCTCAAAATGAATCATTGCAGTAACCTTTAATGTCATTAGAGGGAAATTAAATAAAACGTTTCTTAAATTAGAAGAGGTTAATTCAATTTTTTGTAAGTACATGGATGCATCAAAAACCATCTTATTATCAGCCCAATTCTCTATATTTATATTCATATGTTCATCAGGTGCATGTATGTTCCAATGATATTCCATATTCATATGCATAAACGGAGACACATGAAAATCTTTTTTATGGTTTGCTGTAATGACTTGGTCGCGCTGTTTATTTGAAAGCACATAGCAATGTTGTTCTTTCCAGGGTGTATTCATAACTTCTGCAACAATATGAGTCACATTTTCATCAGCAGCGTCATAACAAAAATACATACTAATAGGGTTAAATACATAGCCAAAATAGCGGAAGTGAGTAAGTAATCTAATCGGTCCTTCAGCACTTTCTCCTGATTTTTTTAATACTAATGCACGTATTGAATCTGCTAGAGATGCATCATCACCATGATGATCGTTGCGATAAAACGAGGCCACGTTAGATTTATTCACAGCCCATAATAAATGTTTGTTAAATAGTGTAGGTAGTTCGTCCAAATCCACATACATCATAAATAACGAATAAGTAAAAGCATGTGCACGTGGCGTATAGCGCTCGTGCTTAACTCGCCCTTTGTAAATACAGCTCTTCATCATTTATATACATGTTAAAACTTTCAACTGCGCGGATTGCGCTCCATACACCATCTTCATGAAATCCATTGCGCCAATAAGCACCACAAAACCACGTATTCTCCTTGCCATTGATGGCTTCATATCTTTTTTGCGCATTAATTGCAGGAGTGTCAAATACGGGATGCTTGTAATGAATAGATTTTATTACTTTAGATGAAATAATATCTTGGCATGGATTCAATGTT
>CALAJL010000089.1 GCA_937922735.1 uncultured Gammaproteobacteria bacterium
ATCGTTTGTTCAGTAGCGGCGCTGGGGTAATCAAATTCAAGTGCTACAAAGCGTTGTCGTGTGCTTTGTTTTAGATCTTTTAAAACACTTTGATAACCAGGGTTATAGGAGATGGCCATGCAAAATTCTTTTGGTGCCTCGAGGATTTCACCAAGTTTTTCCATTGGTAATACTCTTCGGTCATCACAAAGTGGGTGGATCACGACGGTTGTGTCTTTTCTAGCTTCAACAATTTCATCTAGGTAGCAAATACTGCCTGCTCGAACCGATCGGGCTAGCGGTCCGTCGACCCATACGGTTTCACCTCCAGTGACTAAATATCTGCCTACTAAATCCGATGCCGTTAAATCGTCATGGCAAGAGACTGTGATGAGCGGTCTTTTTAATTTCCAACCCATGTATTCCATAAAACGGGTCTTGCCGCATCCGGTCGGCCCTTTGAGTAGTACCGGTAGTTGATTTGAATAGGCCGCTTCAAAGACATCAATTTCACTGCCTACTGGCTCATAGTACGGCTCATTTTCTATAAAATATTCTTCTGGTTTAAACGATTTAGCTTGCATATATATTGGTATTTAATGGTAGTTAACTGATTCTAGTGGAAATTTGCTAGTTAGCGTATTGATATGCTCCAAATCGATGGTTGTAGTAGGGCAGGATTGTCTAATTGTGTTGTACAGTTAGTTGGAGAATTACTGTCCAATAGATATTATTAGCTCTGTTAATAGTCTAATCGTTATAACCCTTATATCAATAGCTTTTATAATGGCGCTATAAGAGTAACTAAAACGGCTATTACTTTATTTATGTTGAATTGTTACAGGATTGCTAGCAAACTTGCCGACCCAAAAAAAATAACTTATAGCGGAATTTCTATACAATGTTCTCAACAAATCCTTTTGCCGAACTTGCGGCTGTAATTTCGCCCTCAATCATACAAGGGTACATCGTACTCATGGTTATTATGGTTGTTGGCGGCACGATTCTAGACATGATGCATAAAAAGAGTGCGAAGTACTTTTTTGAAAATGCAGAAAAAGCTAAAAAGAATGCTAAACGCACTCTAGGCGGTGGTGAGAAAGCATCACTTGCAGTAGCTACTGTAGCTAATGAGGTTTTAACCTCTGGTGAATTCAAGAGCACGCGTCGTCGTATATCTCACTTATTGACAATGTATGGTTTTATCATCTTTGTTGCGACAACTGTATGGTTAATTTTTGGTTACATTGCTCCAGTCGTAGAAGCTCCAACCGCTCTGACGGGTTTATGGCACCTTGGTGCGATTATGCTTTGTGTGGGTGGCTACTGGTTCTGGTTTTTCATCCGTGTAGATGTTTCATCGGAAGGTGTGAAGTGGTACAACTTTAATGGTCGCGGTGACATATTTATCCTCGGACTCTTAGGTATGGGTACATTCGCTTTACTATGGTCTGGCACACTAAACGCTGGCGGTTTAATCAACATGATTTTCCTAGTGCTATTTATAGCTGCTAGTACAATTTTGTTTAGTACGGTTTTGTGGTCCAAATTTGCACATATGTTCTTTAAGCCAGCAGCGGCATACCAAAAACGTTGTATTAAGGCTGATGGATCATATGAGAATCTACCTGAACTAGGCGATCTTTCAGATCCTGATTTACAAGCAAAATTTCCGGATATTCCTGAGTATATGGGAACTAATCCTCCGAACATGGGGCTTGGTATCAAGAGTGAAGCTCCACGCCATTTTTAATTATTAGATTTTAGAGAGAAAAATATTATGCCTACTTTCGTATATATGACTCGCTGTGATGGCTGTGGACATTGCGTAGATATCTGCCCTTCGGACATCATGCATATCGACACAACTACCCGTCGTGCTTACAACATTGAGCCGAACATGTGCTGGGAGTGCTACTCCTGCGTGAAAGCTTGCCCACATAATGCAATAGACGTACGTGGTTATGCTGACTTTGCTCCATTAGGACACTCGGTTCGAGTGATTCGTGATGAAGAAAAAGGCGTAATTGCTTGGCGCATCAAATCACGTAACGGCAAGAAAGACATGAATCTACTTGCGCCAATCACTACAAAGCCTTGGGGCAAACATATCCCTAAGTTGAGTGAAGAAGCTGCACCAAGTCAAGAAATGGTTAACAGCCAGTTACTGTTCAACGAGCCAAAATATATTCGTTTGGATGATGGTGATCTACATACTCTTGAGTCGAACGGCTTGAAGATGAAAGCAGGAGTTTACTACTAATGGGTTACAAAACAGTTGTAGAAGATAATATTGACATCCTAGTGGCGGGTGCTGGAATGGCCGGTACAGGTGCTGCTTTTGAGGCAAGATACTGGGGTCAAGATAAGAAAATCGTTATCGCCGAAAAGGCAAATATGGATCGTTCCGGCGCAGTTGCTCAAGGTCTTTATGCGATTAACACATACATGGGTACACGTTGGGGTGAAAATAACCCTGAAGATCATGTTCGTTATGCACGTATGGATTTAATGGGCATGGTTCGTGAAGATTTACTATTTGATATGGCACGACACGTAGATTCTGCCGTTCACCAATTTGAAGAATGGGGTCTACCTTTAATGCGTGATCCTAAAACCGGTGCTTATCAGCGTGAAGGTAGATTGCAGATTATGATTCATGGTGAATCTTATAAGCCTATCGTATCGGGTGCCGCTAAAAAATCAGCGGATATCATATACAACCGTATTTGTTTAACTCACATGCTTATGGATGAAGCTAAAGAAAACCGAGTAGCCGGTGCGGTGGGTTTCAACGTACGTACTGGTGATTATCACGTATTTAAAGCTAAGGCCGTTATCTGTGCGGCAGGCGGCGCTTCCAACATCTTTAAGCCACGTTCAGTAGGTGAAGGTGCGGGACGCGTATGGTATGCGCCATGGTCATCTGGTTCAGCGTATGGTTTGATGATTGGTGCGGGTGCAAAAATGACACAAATGGAAAACCGTATTGTGTTGGCACGTTTCAAAGATGGTTACGGCCCGGTAGGTGCATACTTCTTGCATCTTAAGACTTACACCCAGAATGGTGTGGGTGAAGAATATGAATCTAAGTGGTTCCCTGAGTTATCGAAGATGGTCGGTAAAGAATACTTAGATACAGAAGGTCAGCATTTATCTCACAAGCCCATTCCAACTTGTTTACGTAATCATGCGTTTATTTCTGAAGTAAACGCAGGTCGTGGTCCTATACACATGGTCACTATGGAAGCGTTCCAAGATCCTCATCTAGAAGAGATCGGTTGGCATAACTTCTTGGGAATGACAGTAGGCCAAGCAGTTCTTTGGGCGGCGACTGATGTAGATCCTAAGTACGAAAATCCTGAACTAACCACTTCAGAACCATACGTCATGGGCTCACACGCTACCGGTTGCGGTGCATGGGTTTCCGGTCCTGAAGATTTGTCACCAGAAGAATACTTCTGGGGCTACAACCGTATGACAACGGTTGAAGGTCTATTCGGAGCAGGTGATGCGGCTGGTGGTACACCTCATGCATTCTCATCAGGTTCTTTCACCGAAGGTCGTCTTGCTGCTAAAGCAGCTTGTAAGTACATCGACGATGGCAAAGCAGAAGGCATCAAAGTTTCGCAAGAGCAACTTGATAAACGTTCTAAAGAAATCTTCAAACCGTTAGAGCATTATAAAATCTATCGTAATGAAATCACTGCAGGTTCTGTTAACCCTAATTACATTAACCCACGCCAAGGTCTTGATCGCTTACAGAAGCTAATGGACGAATATGCAGGTGGTGTAACGGTTAGCTATATGACCAACGAAAAGTTACTCAATATTGGTCTAAAGAAAATGAAAGCTTTGGAAGAAGATCTAGAGAAGATTGCTGCTGAAGATATTCATGAATTATTACGTGCATGGGAACTTAAGCATCGTCAACTTTCGTCAGAGGCTGTGTTGCAACACACCTTATTCCGTAAGGAAACACGCTGGCCTGGTTACTACTACCGTGGTGACTTTATGAAACTTGATGATCAAAATTGGCATGTACTAACCGTTTCTCGACGTGATCCTGAAACAGGTGAGTACACCATGGAAAAAGCACCTTGTTACCACCTAGTTGGTGATGAAGAGAATAAGGCTGCTGCTGCATAAGTAAGTCATAACTTTAAGGGGTCACCAATCATGGCGATCCCTTAAACATTTTTGATTTAACTAAAAAAGGCCAACAGCCATACTGTTGGTCTTTTTTAGTTAAAGCCCAATCAAAATTGAAATCACGTAAAACATAGATTTGATAAATGAACATTATTGAAAAAACAGACGACGAAATTATAGAAATTGCTCATCCGATGTGGGATGACTTAATTAAGTATTCTAACGAAGGTGAATATGGAAAATTTATACGTATGTTTTCCTATGATTTGTTGTTTGGACTAAATGAAGTCGAAGTGGGTAAGCAGTTTGCGAAGAGTGAACTCACAAGAAGTTTAAATAAAGATTATGATTATCTTGGCCTTATTCGTCGTGGCGAGCATGTTACGGTTTTATATCGCGTGACCAGTAGTAAGAAAGAAGGTGAATGGCTTGGTCGCATGGTGCTTGGCTATGAAAAAGAAGAGGTTAGGATTTTTGGTGCATCTGTCTTCTAATTTATTTAGTTCAACAAGTTTTAGTTCTTTCGCAAAATTTAGAATGGAAATACGAACATGAAAGAAATTAGTGAGAATGAGATCTCGGATGGAAAATACGTCGAGTTAACGTACAAAGTTATTGATCTGAAAACCGAAGCAGTTCTTACATCGGTAGAATTTCCAATAGGTTATATTCATGGTGTGACGGAAGCGTTAGCGCCACAAGTAACTGCAGAATTGAAAGGCAAAACTGTAGGTGATGTAATTAATGTACCAATTGATTGCAATAAGATCTATGGCCCTCGAGATGAGTCATTAGTGATTACCGACCATATTGATAATGTTCCTGAAGAATATCATGAAGTTGGGTTGTCGATACTGATGGAAAATGATCAGGGAGATAATAAAAGTTTTTTAGTAACTCGTGTAGATGAAAAATCTGTAACGATCGATGGTAATAATCCACTTTGTGGCCGAGAAGTAATTTTCAAACTTGAAATTTTAACGGTGCGTGATGCAACAGACGAAGAGATTGAAGCAGGTGGCCCAGTCGACGCCGAACCTGACATTAGTGAAATTGTAGGGTCTGATCAAAAAGTGGTTCCCATAAGATAGGTTCTACTTTTAGGTTTCATATTGCTTCGTAATATTGATCTAACGGATAAACGTATTGCCTCAGAATTTGTATGCCGAAACATTGTTGACTCCGGGTCTTGGAGTGCCGATGGTATGGCGTTATCAGAATAAAGCACGGTATTTGGTTGAACTGTTAGATAGCGATTCGCCTGTTCGTGGTGCGCTCTCTCAAGCAATTGATCGCTATGGCGATACCTTCTTTGAGTTATCTGCTAACAAAGAATCGCTGATTGAATGGGCAAATTCCCAAAACACCTTAGTAGATGCAGCAGATGTTAGAGAACTAAGACTGGGTGGTGCTCATGTATTTCAACAGGCTATAGAGTTATTTCAAGGCCTGCAAATGATGGTCGAAAAAGATGATGATCCTGTTAAGTGGTCAGCGGTTCATCACAATATTGGGGACGTGATGGGTTTTATTGGGCAACGTAGTGGCAGCTCTCACTTTCTTGAGCAAGCAGCAATGTCCTATGAGTTAGCATTAGAAGTCCGCACATTTGAAGAAACTCCATACGAATGGGCAAGTACTCAGCATAATCTAGCAGTAGTAATGCAAACACTTGGTCAACTTGAAGATGATCTCAACTTACTCAAGCAAGCAGGTGAAATATATAAACAGGCATCCACTGCACTTAAGCGAGATGAACATCCTGACGATTGGGCATCTGCGTTATGCAACGTTGGCAATGTGCTTTGTTTGTTAGGTGTGCATCGCAGAGGTCCACGTACCTTGGAGCAAGCTGTGGTTGTAATGCGTAATGCAATGGCGGAGCGCACTCCAGATAAATCAGCATATGGCTGGGCGATTACACAAAATAACTTGGCTGTTGCATTGCAAGCATTGGGTACCCATGAAGAAGATATCCAGTCACTTGAAGATTCAATTCCTATTTATGATGCAACGTTAAAAGTGTTACCAAAAGAAGAAGTGCCAATGATGTGGGCGATGGTGACGGCAAATCGTGCTGCTGCATTGCATGCATTAGCTGAAGAATCCGATTATGTTGATATGGCAATGAAAGCAGAATCTGAATTTAATGATATTGGTGAATTGTTTGCAAGTGTGGATTTAACGCGTTATCAAGAAATTGCCTTTCAGCAAAGAGATAAAGCAAAAGATTTAGTGAAACTACTGCAAGTATAGACACGCTATATGATTAAAACCTATTCTCAGCGTCTTTTGCCTCCCTATTATGGACAAGCACAAATTGCAGAATCAGAACGAGCACGTGCACTAACCATCGATGGCCAAAGTTGGGAAATTCAATTTGTTCTTGAGCGTAAAGGTGGTGTAAACCCAGAAAATGGTCAAGGCACTAAACTTAGTTATAGACGAGCAGTAACCATAAGCGACAGCGATATTCGACAGAAGAATATCGGATCATCACAAGTCACAAAAGGACTAGATGAGAAACAAACTGTTGACGAACGAATTTTGGAGTTAACCGATTTTTTAGCGGATGTCACATTACCTTTCCCAGTGGCAGATACCTATGAGTACTGGTTGTTGGATTCAAGAGATCAATTGCCATTGGCATTAATTTTTTCTGCTAAAGATTCTGGGCAAATGAATGCTTACCCTTCACGTCCTGAATGGACGGCTCTACCCGCAGCTGTAATGCCAATAGAAATGACCGAAGATGAGATATCCAATTCATCTTCGCCAGTGAATTATCGATTTGAACGCCTAGTTGCAGAACGAGCTGGAATTAATCCAAAGGCCAAATGGTTCACCAGGTCTGAGGAAGAAGAATTTACATTCCCTAGTTTAATGGTGAGAGAAGACTGGCAAGAGGAAGAGGATGTTGATTTATGTCAACGTTATTTAACACGCCAGGCGCCGCGGTTATTGATGCTACATGACTTAACACAAGAGCAGCGAAGACAGTTGGAAATCAATGCACGTTCTCAAGCTCTCGAGGTGGAGCGCTTTCACCCACTTTATCCTGAAGTTGTAGATCAAGTATTGATGAATGCCATACTTGTCGAGGCGAGATTACGTGGTGTGACGGAAGGGCAGCCTGAATTACATAAACGCAGAGACGGCATTCATTACCTTTAATCAATAGCTAAGTTAACCATGTAAGCGAGATATGGGCGAGTTGTATATAGCCGATACCTGATCATAGCGAACGCTGTATCATTCGCAATTATTAAATAGAATTTAAATCAGAACAGAGAGGATAGTCTTCATGCAGCAATATATCTTTATTTACCTAGGAGGAGATTACCCTGATAACCCCGAAGATGGGAAAAAGCACTTTGAGGAATATCAAGGTTGGTTAACCGCTTTAGGTGATGCAGTGGTTAGCCCCGCTATACCTTTTAAAGATACGCATACGGTGCATCCCGAGGGCAAGACTGAGCAAGGCACTACCACGCTTATGTCAGGCATGAGTATTCTAAAATTTGAATCGATGGAGGCTGCACTTGAAGCCGCCAATGCATGTCCTTTTCTGAAAATTAACGGCACATTGGAAGTTTCTGAACTGATCGAAATGTCTAGCACTGTAAATTAGATTAATCGATTACCATATTTTTACGATGACACAAAAGTTAATTCAAAAACATATTTTGTATGGCAAGCGCGAATTCGAGTTGCGAGATGATACTGTCAAAATCAAAATTAATAGTCTGATTGATGAAAATAAAGATTTTGAAGTTGAGTTAGCGATGATTAATCCTGAGCCAATCATTACAAAATCACGTGTGGAATTTCACAGTCGGGTGAAGTGTAGGCCACTATTGTCCTTATATTTAAATAAACCCAACAAGAAAGAATTCAATGCTTTTGTGGATGCGATTAAAGAAAAGGCTAAGAATGAATTCAATGCATTTGCAGGAATTAAAACCAGTTAATGAATTGATATGAGTACCAAACTAACGCAAAAGCACTTTATCAAAGGCACTACTGAATATGAGATTTTCGAAGATCATATTGCTGTGCGAGTTAAGCCAAAATTTAGCCAGGAAGAGGGTGAAACGTTTACCGTAACGTTGGCTGTGCTTAACCCAGAGCCGGTCATTACTCGCTCACATGTAGAGTTTCTTAGCCGTGTGAATGGCGAAGCATTATTATCACTGGCGTTATCTAAACCCAACGTATCTGAGTTTAACGATTTTGTTAACACCCTTAAGCAAAAAGCTCATGCAGAGTACAACGCAATTGCTGGTCTTAGTGTTACAGCTGAGCCTTCACCATTGAATGGCAATATATATGAAGAACCGCCTGAGTTTGATGAAATTTCTCCGGCAGATATCAGTAATGCAAAAAGTGTTAGCGTAGAGGGGGTTGAGAATGCAATTAACATGTTGAATACTTATGTAAACAATGAAGAAATACAACCTTTGATAGCTGCGTTGGATGCGCTAAGGCAGGCTCCTCAAGAGCACTCGAAGTTGGTAGAAGTCGCCACCGTATTTAATGAACTTGGGCCTAGTCAGGGTGCGGTATTAACCTATGCGCCATATATAACCATCATGCTATCTGATGATCCGTTTGGATAAAGCGTTTGGATAATTATAGTTGTGTTGTGAATAGTAGCTTTAATTGCGAGATGTTAGTTTTTTTAGTGAATGCATGGCTCGACTAAAACTATTTTTTTGTTTGGCTTGTTTGGCCAAACGTATCCCGATACATTTTTTGCGAATCGTCATCCAGTCCTGTTTGTATTTTTCGTTGCCGGTAAGAAAGTCGATCTCTGAAACCTTGTCAGTATCTATTACGTAACGCATTAAATACTGTGTCAGTATTGAACCAGGTGAATAACGTTTCCAATGTTCATCAAACGCCAACCTATAGATGTTGGCTTTTCCATGAACCACAAACCATAATTGTGCAGCCACGGGCTGTTCATTGATATATAGAATACCTACTCGAGACCATCCTAATTCAAACAAACTCTTTACTAAGTTGGGTGTAAATTCAGAAAAAAATTCGTTGGTTTTCCAACTTGTTTGATAAACATTTTGGTAATCCGTGATTGCCTTATCTGCTAATGAATGGTCGGCATTCATGTCTTTATACAAACGGATGTCATAACCGTGCTCATGTTGCAGCTTGCGTTTCTTGCGTCTAATCGTATTACGTAAATGGGCGGGGCGTTCAGCCATGTATTCATCAAATGTTTGGCCATTCAATCGATGTACCCAATTAAAAAAGCGAAAATACGGGTGGCTAGAAAATCCATATGATTCCATAAATTCTTGTACCTGGATCATCTTGCCATCCTTTGAATCAATCGGTTCCAAGAGTATGGCTGGGTTGTCGGTCTGAGCCAAATGATTGGCGAGGCCTTCGGCCAGGCAAGTAAGAATGGCATTTTGCCGATCACGATCAGAGAGCAATAGTGAGTGTAGTGTTGTGAAATGGCTGCTTAATGACCTTAAGCCATTCTGAGTATCCTCCAGCAGCGGCAGAATGGCTAGAAATCTACTGTTCTCAACTACGCAAGCGAATAGTATTGATTGACTGTTCGTAAGCGCATGAGCCGACAGGGTCTCAAGCCAGATCCGTGATAAAAACAGAGATTTCTGCTCACCTTCTGCAAACAGTTTATTTGCGCTATCCGGTAGCTCACTCCATTGATTGTATAAGATGAATTGCATCTCTGTATTTAATAAGATGATCTGTGGAGAAGACCCTATTTTATGTCTGGTAACTCATTGAGTGATGACTCGCTATAGATATGTTTTTACTATACATAAAGAGAAAGTGTCATGCTGTAGTCTAATTTTGCTACAATCCGCGGTCGAACGATTTCTATTTTCCAAGTGAAAGGTGATTTATGAGTGAGCAAAAAAATACTAGACCAAAAGTCCCAGAGGGTGAGGCTAGTTATTTCAAAACAACCCAGAAGGAAGCTAATGAAAAGGGTTTTGTAGGATATGAAACTACCTGGCAACCATTCCAGAAAGAAGTAGAGTATAAAACTCCTAAACAGCCGTGAGTTTTGTTGTCTAAATCTAGTTTCACAGAAACGCAAAAATGGCCCTCTTTAGAGGGCCATTTTTGTTATTGTCATTACACTTTGTACAACTAGCCAATTGAGATGGCTTGGTCTGTTACAGATTTAACGTTATAGTCAATTTAAAACACGCAATACAATTCCTATATAATTTATGCAACAAGCACTGATCAAAGAAGATAATCATCCGCTCGCAGGCACTAAAATGACGGGCTCGGATATTATTGTGCAAGTACTCGCGCAAGAAGGCACGGATGTAATTTTTGGTTATAGCGGTGGGGCGATATTACCAACCTATGATGCTGTCTTTCGTTTCAATGCTGAAACGAATGAATCCATGCCATTAATTGTCCCAGCTAATGAACAGGGTGCGGGTTTTATGGCATCCGGTTATGCACGTGCAAGCGGGAAAGTGGGTGTCGTAATGGTGACTTCGGGTCCCGGAGCAACCAATACCGTCACACCTGTTCGTGACTGTATGGCTGACTCAACCCCGATTGTTGTAATTTGTGGTCAAGTGCCTACGCCAGCCATTGGCAGTGATGGCTTCCAGGAAGCTCCCATCGCAAATATTATGGGTGCGGTAGCGAAACATATTTTCTTAATCACTGATCCAACAAAACTTGAAGCGACAATCCGTACAGCATTTGAAATCGCTCGTACTGGAAGACCTGGCCCAGTAGTAATTGATATACCTAAAGATGTTCAAAATTGGGAAGGTATATTTCAAAGTAAAGGTCAATTACCTATCCGTGGTTATCGCGAGAGAATTGAAGAAGTCGCAGCCAATACGTTGACAGATGATGACTGTGAATCATTTTATGCAGCATTTGCAAAGTCTAAGCGCCCACTTATTTATGCTGGTGGTGGTGTGATCAATGCTAATGCACATGCAGAGGTACGTAAGTTTGCTGATGAATTTAATATTCCTGCAGTAACGACATTAATGGGAATCGGCGCATGTGATACCACTCAGCCGAATTCTTTACATATGCTAGGTATGCATGGCACAGCCTTTGCAAACTATGCCGTAGATGACTGTGATTTTTTAATTGCCATTGGCGCAAGATTCGATGATCGTGTCGCGGCCGTGCCGCCAAAGTTTGCTCCAAACGCAAAGTTTATTGCCCATTTTGATATTGATCCATCAGAAATTCATAAGGTTAAAACAGTTGATTGGCATCACGTGGGTTTATTGCCACAAGCCATGAATAAGTTATTAGATTATGGAGTGAATCAAGCAAACGTTTCTATTGATTTATCTGATTGGCATAAACATATTGCCGAGCTCAAGAGCACGTATGCAATGAATTACGATAAGCTGAGTGACTATATTCAAC
>CALAJL010000090.1 GCA_937922735.1 uncultured Gammaproteobacteria bacterium
AACTGTGACGCGTTTTTACCTACTGTAACGGATCCTGTTGATGCTGAAGTATTAAGCGCTGAGCCTTTACGCGCAAAGTTTATTGGTAACTTTGGTGTAGGCTTTAACCACATTGATTTAGATGCAGCAAAAGCACGTGGCCTTACGGTAACAAATACTCCTGAAGTATTGACCGATTGCACAGCAGATATTGCCATGACATTAATGTTGACCGTTGCTCGTCGCACCAGTGAAGGTGAAAGAGAGTTACGCTCAAAATCATGGGCTGGCTGGAGACCAACACATTTACTAGCATCAAAGGTAACAGGTAAAACATTAGGTCTAATTGGAATGGGACGCATCGCGCAAGCGATGGCGCAACGTGCTCATCATGGCTTTGGTATGAAAATCATATTTTCAGATCCATACCCACCACCGGCGGATGTGATTAAAAAATACGATGCTCAGCAAGTAGACTCAATCGATGAAGTACTAGCACAGTCTGACTTTGTTTCTATTCATTGCCCGGGTGGTAAAGATACATATCATCTACTAAACAAAGAAAGCTTGGCAAAAATGAAACCCTCTGCGTTTTTAATCAACTCCGCACGTGGTGATGTAATCGATAACGACGCACTGATTGAGGCACTTAAGAACGGTGTGATTGCGGGTGCGGGCTTGGATGTATTTGAAGGTGAACCAGCATTAGATGAGCGTTTTATCGAGCTTGAAAACGCTGTCCTACTGCCTCATCTAGGAAGCGCAACCATTGAAACACGCGTGGCCATGGGGAACCGGGTGCTGGAGAATTTAGCCGCATTTGAAGCAGGTGAAACTCCAAGAGATAAACTAGTTTAAGTCTATAAGTTGGCCTAAAAATGGTCAATCTATGCCCATTCGGGCATATCAAATTGGCTTAATCAGCCCTATTATAAAGAGGTCCTAACGGGCCTCTTTTAGTATATGTAGCACATTAAATTCACTCTAAAAATTAAAATAATTATGACTGATAACGACCCGCTTACATGGACGCAACTAACAAAGGTTGCCACTGGCAGCATGATCATCAATCCTTCTGTTTCTCATGAAGATGATCTGGTAGAACTACTTTATCAACAATTATTGGAGGTTATTCGAGCACGACAACCCGAGATAGAGGTCTATTTTAATGGCCAAGAGGATATGCATAACTGTCCTGCAGATAAGATTCTTTATGTGTTACAAACTTATGGAATATGGTTTCAGTTATTCAGTATTGCTGAACAAAATGCACTAGTACAACAACGCCGACAAATTGAAAAAGAATATCACCGTGACCGTGTGCCCGGTACATTTGCATATGCATTTTCAAGCGCTGAGCAAAAAGGTATCACGGCAGAAGAAATTCAAAAACTACTTGATAATAGTTTTATCTGCCCAGTTATCACCGCCCATCCAACCGAAGCAAAGCGTGTAACCGTACTCGAAGTTCATCGAAGAATTTATGTATTACTTAAGCAATTAGAACTAGACCGATGGACGCCTAGAGAAAGAGACGACTTAACAAATGAGTTGCGCAATGAAATTGACATGCTTTGGTTAACAGGTGAAATACGTTTAGAAAAGCCTTCCGTAGGACAAGAAGTGGCCTGGGGACAACACTTTTTTGTTGAGTCATTATTTGATGGTGTGAAAGATCTTTATGCTGAACTTGATCGAGCACTAGAAGAAGCCTACCCTCATTTTGAATTTAACGTCCCACCTATTTTTAGATTTGGCTCATGGATTGGTGGCGACCGTGATGGCAACCCCAACGTCACTCATAAAGTTACCGCATCTGCCATACAAACCAATGCAGCAGCATGCATCAAACGTTATCGACAGGAAATATTTGAATTAGGGTCCAAACTAAGTATTGCCAAACACTCTATAGAAATCAGTAAAAACTTTACTGATGCACTACAAGCGAAATTAGAGATGCTAGGTGAAGCGGAAACATATTCTCAACGTAACCCTGGTGAAGTATTTAGACAGTACTTGCGATATATGTTGACGCGTATTGACGCTACGTTGAAAAACTTAAACGACCCTAAGAGTTCTAAAATCGCTTATCACCGTGCCGAAGATCTATCTGCTGACCTAAGGATACTTGAACAAGGCTTAACAGACTCAAAATGCAGCAATATTAGTGATTCAAATATAAGACCGCTGCGCCATATAGTAGATACTTTTGGCTTTAGAACCATCAGTTTAGATATACGTGAAAATACGACGGTATTTAACAGTGTGTTGGCAGAAATTTGGCAAGCATTAACACAAAAATCGAAAATGGATGTGCCTGACTCCAAATCAGAAGAATGGAAAAACTGGATCGTAGATCAATTAATGCAACCTTTGCGTGTGGTGCCACGTTATGACAATTTATCTGAGCAAGCACAATCCACATTAGCCATGCTTGAGCAAGTTAAATATTTCCAAAACAAGCTAGATCAAAAAGCATTTGGAGTTTGCGTGTTAAGCATGACACAAACCGCAACAGACGTGCTTGGTGTCTATCTACTAGCGAAGTATGTTGGATTATTTACCGACTCAGATGGACTGGAAGCTTGTCGAATTCTGATTGTACCTTTGCTAGAAACTATTGATGACCTAGAGAATGGTTCAGCAGTTTTAGAAGATCTTTTAGAGCATGCATTTGTACGACGTACAATACGTAAATTCGGCGGTACTCAAGAGATCATGGTGGGATATTCTGACTCTAATAAAGATGGCGGCTTCCTAACTTCCAACTGGATAGTCAGCAAAGCTCAATCTGAAATACATGCGGCGGGGGCACGACACAAGGTGCCCATATCATTTTTCCATGGTCGTGGTGGCTCCGTAAGCCGAGGTGGTGCACCAAGCGGCCGCGCAATTGCCGCTCAACCAGTTGGTACCATTAATGGTCGCATGCGCGTCACCGAACAAGGTGAGGTAGTTTCATATAAGTATGCTAATCGTGGCTTTGCCGAAGAACAAATGGAGATTCTTGCTTCCAGTGTAATTTCTCATTCACTCATGTCTGGCAAAGACCCTGCTTACCAAACCAATACCGAACTTGATGAAGTTCTGGAAGCACTATCTGGAACGGCTTATGTCACATATCGAAAATTAATTGAACACCCCGGTCTCGTCGACTTTTATCAGCAAGCAAGCCCAGTTGAAGAACTTACACATATGAAGATCGGTTCAAGACCTGCAAGACGTTTTGGTGCAGCTTCATTGAGTGATTTACGCGCAATCCCATGGGTATTCGCGTGGACTCAGAACAGATTATTGGTACCTGGCTGGTATGGCGTAGGTAGTAGTATCGAACAGTTAACCAAAATTCGTGGTGAATTAGGCGTCGATCAATTAAACAAAATGTATGAGAAGCACTCATTATTTAGATTGATATTGGATGGTGCAGAAAAGACATTGTTACTAGTAGATCTGGATGTTGCTGAGAAATATTGTGAGTTAGTGACAAATGAGGAGCATAGAAACGAAATATTTTCTGAAATCAAACAAGAATTTGAATTAACAAAGAAAATGATATTACAAATCACTGGTGAAGATCAGTTATGTGATCGTTTCCCTAACTATAAACGTCACTTCTATAGACGTGTTGAGTCACTCAACCATATAGGTATTGAGCAAGTAGAGTTGGTGAAAAAATTCCGCAGCCAACAAAGTGAAAACCTAGAGTATAAAGACGCATTAATTCCTCTCTTATTATCCATCAACTGTGTTGCTGCTGGGATTGGTAGTACAGGCTGATAACAATTAAGAACTATAAATAAAACATCATGAAAAAACTTTTATATCATTTTGATACTGACACAATTCCAAGTGTGTTTGATTCCGTTGTGGCACACGATGGCGGCGCTGACAATGTTACACAACTCGGTGGAGTAAACGAAGATAATTGTGGTGGATTAGTTGAGGGTGCAATCTATACTCGTGCGCCCAAAGATAAAAAGAATACAGCCATTTTTGTAGGTGGAAGCGACCTGCTAGAAGGCCAAAAACTATTCCAAGCCGTGCATGACCAATTTTTTCAAAATTTTCGTGTATCCGTCATGCTGGACAGCAACGGCTGTAATACAACATCAGCAGCTGGTGTTGCGCTACTAAATAACGCCACTAACCTACAAGGCAAAACTGCGGTGGTGCTCGCAGGCACTGGCCCAGTTGGTCAACGTGCTGCTGTTTTACTTGCTATTAGCGGTGCCAATGTTCGCCTCACTTCACGTAAACAATCCCGTTCTGTAGAAGCGTGTGATGAAATGCAAGAACGTTTTGGTGTAGAAATGACACCTATGCAAGCAAGTGATGACAACACGCTTAATGCTGCTATGGATGGCGCACATATTGTATTTGGTGCAGCAAAAGCTGGCATTCAACTATTAAGTGCAAAGCAATGGCAAAACCACCCTACTTTAGAACTTATTGCCGATGTAGGCACTTCAAAGATCTTAGGTTTTGAAGGTATCGATGTGATGGACAAAGATACTGAACGACATGGCAAACGAGTATTCGGTGGAATTGG
>CALAJL010000091.1 GCA_937922735.1 uncultured Gammaproteobacteria bacterium
GATTGAGCCAGCATTAGAAACATCAGGAGTTAATACGACATTACCGCTTACGCCACTACCAAGTTGAGTGTAAGCAACAGTAATTATGCCAGATGCAGCTGCGAGCACGCTAGTTACGTTATTACCAGCAATAGTTGCAGCTAAACCATAGCTTGCATTAGCAGTCTTGAATGTGCCTTCTGAACTATATGTTTCTGATACAGCTAGTTTTGCTGCACTCGCTAGATTCAAACCTTCAGTAACTTTTGCACGGATGGTGTAGTCCTGATAAGCAGGAATAGCAATCGCGGCAAGAATACCAATGATCGCTACAACGATCATGAGTTCGATTAGTGTAAAACCTTGTTGTGTCTTTTTCATGGGAATCTCCTATCCTCATTAAAAATAAAAAATATTTAAGTTGAACGTTAAGTTCCAGCTGTCCTTGCTAGAAGTCTTTAACGACTCCAACTCCGGAAATACTGGCGACCACCCAAATTTAGCTAAGGGCAACCTTTGTTTTAACATATACAGATATCGTGCCAATATGGTCTTGGCTGAATAACTCTATTAGAAACAGTATGTTCGAACTGGATCCAATTTAAAGATATTAGATGATGAGAGGCATTTTATGACGTTCTAGTGGAGTTAAGTGTTCAAGAGTGACAAAAATTGTCATCTGGTGTTAGAGGCTTACTCCAACTCAAGTTTTTGTAATCGGTAGCGTAGTTGTCTGAAAGTAATCCCAAGGAGTTTAGCAGCAGCTGTTTTGTTCCACCGGGTTTGTTCTAAGGCTGCAACAATCGCTTTGCGTTCTTTTTGAATTAAATAGTCTTCGAGTTGGTCAACCGATAGTGAGATCGATGATTCCTCTGCTTCTGGTTGTTCGGCTGATTGGGGTATTTTAACGTCAGGCAAATCAAGATCAGTTGCAGTGATTAGGTTGCCCTCGCAGAGAGTTGCTGAACGCTCTAGAATATTTTCTAACTCTCTTATATTACCCGGGAACGGATAGGTTTTGAGTTTTTCTATCGCGTCATCCGAGAGATCGTATATTTCGTTGTTACTGGCAGAAACTCTATTTAGCATGAATTTAGCCAGAATTGGTAAATCAGTGATACGTTCGCGTAATGGTGGGATGTTAAGTTCAATAACATTGATGCGGTAATATAAATCTTGTCGAAAATTTCCTGCTTCAACTTCTGCGCTTAGATCTTTATGGGTCGCGCTTAGTAAGCGTATATCAACAGGAATTTCTTTTTGTCCACCAATAGGTTTAATAGCTTTTTCTTGAATCGCACGTAGCAACTTAACTTGCATGTGTATCGGCAATTCTGCAATTTCATCTAAAAATAAAGTTCCACCATTTGCAGCCTGAAACAAGCCTTCTTTATCGCTCACCGCACCTGTAAAGCTACCTTTTAGGTGTCCAAAGAATTCGCTTTCCATTAGTTCAGTTGGAATGGCGCCGCAGTTTACCGGTACAAAGCTTGCAGATGAGCGTGGCCCCTGTTGGTGTATTTGTGTAGCAACGAGTTCTTTCCCGACACCTGATTCACCACGCAGGTATACGGGTGCTTGACTACGTGATAATTTTTCGATTTTTTTTCGCAAACTAAGCATGGCTTCAGAATCACCAAGTAGTTTTTGTGATGTTTTGATCTCGCTATCTGTTGAGTTTTCGATTGGAGTGCTAGCAACTTTTAACGCACTATCAACCAGTCCGCGTAGCATGTTTAAGTCTATTGGTTTGGAGACAAAGTCAAATGCACCTGCTTTTAGCGCTTTGATAGCGGCTTCCATGCTGCCATAGGCGGTAATTACTGCCACTGGAATATGAGGAAATTGTTCTTGTATGTATTCGACGAGTTCAATGCCTGTTCCATCAGGTAATTTCATGTCAGTTAGACATAAGTCAAATTGCTCACTCTCTAATAGAGATTTTGCGTCACGCACGTTTGCCGCGGCATGTGACTCGAGGTCCATGCGGCTGAGAGTAATTTCTAATAATTCTCGAATATCAGGCTCGTCATCTACGACTAATACGTTTCTCAAGTGTTTGACTCTCCAATATTTATAAGTGCTGGGAATTCTATTCTAAAACAGCTGCTGCCATCAGAAAGGCTAATATAGCGTAAATTTCCTCCATTGTTCTTGCATAATTCGCGTGAAAGGTACAAACCAAGGCCTGTACCTGTATCACTTGTTGTAAAAAATGGTTCAAATAACTGACTTTGATGGTCAGAATTAATTCCTGGTCCATTGTCGATGACATCTAGGTACGGTAAGGATTGCTGGGGATTGCAGTTTACTAATAGTTGAATATGTACATCACTACCTTTTTCTACACCATATTTTTTTGAATTTTTGCAAAGATTCCAAAGTACTTGATGCAAATTATCAGGGTCCATCATCACAATCCCATCAGTAGGCACTGTATTAAATTTAATTTGTTTTTGTTGTAAATCATTTGTGCGAATGAATTCTTCTGCAAATTTCTGTAGCCAAGCACCTATTCTGATTTCTTCAGGTTTAGATCTTTCTCGTCTGGATAAGCGTAGTACATTATTGATAATGTTATTTAAACGCACAGATTGGTCTTGGATGATGGTTGCTAGCCTTTTATCTGCCTTGTGTAGTTCAGAAGATTCATCTAATAGTTGAGCTGCATGACTAATTGCGCCCAGTGGGTTTCTTATCTCATGTGCGATGCTTGCGGTGAGTCTTCCTAAAGAAGCTAGTTTTGTTTCCTGTACTTGTTTATCAATTTCAGTATTATCATTTAAATAAATCACAGATCCTCGGTCATGTTTTCTTAAGCCTACGGGTACAATACGTGCTTGTAAATCAGCTTGGTTGGGACGTTTTAGTTTGCCAAGGTGATTCCTAAAATTAGAATTTTCTGCAGCTTTTATCCAAGATTTATAAATATCATATAAAGGAGCTGAAACTTCTATAAGCTTTGTTTGTTCACTAATTTCAGGTTGGCCTAATAACTTCCATGCAGCATGGTTATGCATATGAATTTTTCCGTTATCATCAACCACCATGATT
>CALAJL010000092.1 GCA_937922735.1 uncultured Gammaproteobacteria bacterium
TGGCTCTGGCCCTGCCGGTTATACTGCGGGCGTATATGCTGCGCGCGCTAACCTCAATCCAGTCATTATCACTGGCCTTGAACAAGGCGGTCAGCTCACTACAACGACCGATGTAGATAACTGGCCCGGTGATGCGGAAGGCTTACAAGGTCCCGAACTTATGGATCGCATGCTAAAACATGTTGAACGATATGATACGGAAATTATTTTTGATCATATTCATACCGCTGAATTAAACAAAAAACCTTTTGTACTTAAAGGCGACTCCGGCACCTATACTTCTGATGCGCTCATTATTGCAACAGGAGCTTCCGCTCAGTATCTAGGATTACCGTCTGAAGATGAATTTAAAGGCCGTGGGGTTTCGGCATGTGCAACTTGTGATGGATTTTTCTATAAAGGTAAGAAAGTAGCTGTCATCGGTGGTGGAAACACTGCTACGGAAGAAGCCCTGTACTTATCCAATCTTGCTAGTGAGGTAGTATTAGTCCATCGCCGAGATACGTTGCGAAGCGAGAAGATACTACAAGACCAGTTATTCGAAAAAGAAAGAAACGGCAACATCACCATAAAATGGAATCATAATCTTGACGAAGTGCTCGGGGATGATAGCGGAGTTACCGGAATTCGGATCCAAAGCACTGAAGATAAATCCACAGAAGATATCGATCTTAGTGGTGTTTTTATAGCTATCGGACACAAACCTAATACCAGTATTTTTGAAGACCAACTAGAAATGAATGGTGGTTACATCAAAGTTAAAAGTGGTTTACATGGTGAAGCTACCGCCACCAGTATTCCAGGTGTATTTGCCGCCGGCGACGTAATGGACCACGTCTACCGGCAGGCTGTAACTTCTGCTGGCTCCGGATGCATGGCTGCATTGGACGCAGAAAAATACATTGACCATCTAAATCAAAAAAAGTAGCTATAATTTAATTTCTTTTGACGCCAGAAAATCCTCTTTCGAGCGAGCTTAACCAAAACTTCAGCTTTAGTTTTATTAATTCGCTAAAGGATGTGCAGCAAGCAGATTGGAATGTTTTAGTTGAAAATGATGATCCATTTTTATGTTATGAATTCTTATCTGCATTGGAACGTAATGATTGTCTAGGAGAGAAATATGGTTGGTTTCCACACCATTTAATTGCCCGATTAAATGGTGAAATTGTTGCCGCTACTCCCTTATACATCAAGACTAATTCATATGGAGAATTTGTTTTTGATTGGTCTTGGGCTTCTGCTTATGAACAAGCTGGTTTACATTACTATCCAAAATTAATATCTTCTATTCCCTATACACCAGTAACAGGTAGAAGATTACTACTTTCCCCAGAATTAAACCTCGCACAAAAATCTAAACTGACCTCAGAAATGATTGTTGCAACAGTAAGCGAGTCAAATAAACTCAATATGTCAGGCATGCATTGGCTCTTCAATGAAGTTGATGAATGTGCATATTTCAAAAGACAAAATTTAATGTTCCGGCTTGGTTGTCAATATCATTGGCATAATAATAGTTATGATTCCTTTGAGCACTTCCTTGAAAGTTTTATCTCAAGGAAAAGAAAAAAAGTTAAACAAGAACGAAGATATGTTAAAGAACAAAATATTGAGATCAAACGTCTGCATGGCAGTGATTTAACAGAAAAACAATGGAACCAAATTCACGCATTATATGAAAATACTTTTCACCGCAAAAGCGGCATCCCTACTCTTAGCTTAAACTTTTTCAAAGAAATAGGCAGTACAATGGGCGAGAAAATGATGTTAGTGCTTTCTTATAGCGATAATCAGCTAGTTGCCTGTGCAATTAATTTTTTAAGTACCAAAAAATTATATGGCCGGTTTTGGGGTTGTACGCAGACATTCCATAGCTTGCATTTCGAAGCGTGCTACTACCAAGGTATTGAATATGCAATCGAAAACAAATTAAAAATATTTGAACCAGGCGCACAAGGTGAACATAAAATTAGCCGAGGATTTTTACCTACACAAACTTGGTCTGCTCACACTATTAATGACGATCGGTTTGAACCTACCATCCGCGACTTCTGTATTCGAGAAAAACAATATATGCAGCAAGACTGTAAAGAATTGTTGACGCTTTCACCCTATCGTACATAGTTGACTAATAATCATTATAGAATTAGTAGAAGCTGAATTACTTAGATGGATATATATTGGTTAGATCCTAGCAATCCTGATGATGCATTTCCTGATGTAAACGAAGCGTTAAAAGAACCGGAGGGTTTGCTTGCTGCAGGTGGTGATCTAAGTGTAACAAGATTATTGAATGCTTATCAAAATGGCATTTTCCCTTGGTATGAATATGGACAACCAATACTATGGTGGTCTCCTGACCCAAGGGGGGTTATATATACAAAAAAATTCAGAATATCAAGAAGCTTACGTAAAACACTACGTAATCATAACTGGACAATTACTTTTGACGCTGATTTTAAAAAGACAGTTCTAGCATGTGCAACACCTAGAAGTTATTCGCGTGGCACATGGATTACAAATGAAATGTTTGAAGCTTATTATAGGTTACATAAGCTTGGTCATGCACATTCCGTAGAACTATGGGATCAACAAGAACGATTAATTGGTGGCCTTTATGGCGTACTAATTGGGAAAATGTTTTATGGTGAGTCAATGTTTAGCTTTCAAACCAACGCTTCTAAAGTAGTTTTGTCTTATTTAACCATGCATCTGCATCATTGGGGACTACCTTTACTAGATTGCCAACTTCCCTCCAAGCATTTATCTAGTTTAGGTGCGTCAAATATAACCAGAAACGAATATATAAACGTAATGAAACCATTATGTAACAAAGAGCAGACAAACTTTAATTGGGAAATCAATAGAAGTTTAGATGTAACAGAATGGAATAGAAATTAAATCCTAATTGCAAACAATTTTGAATTGATTTAAATAAACACGAGCATCTTTAGATATTATTCAATATAGCGCGTTTAACAGCATCAAGTTCTGCATCAATGGTAATCATCTCTGTAGCACTTTGTTTAATCGCGATATCAGGATCCTTTAAGCCATGGCCCGTTACAGTGCACACTACTGAACTACCATTTGGAATATTTCCTTCAGCTATATCATGCAAAGCACCTGCAACTGAGATTGCAGAAGCTGGTTCACAGAATATACCTTCTTTTTCAGAAAGTAATTTTTGTGTGGCTAGAATTTTTTCATCATCAAACAAATTAAACCAACCACCTGACTCTTTCACTGCTGCTTGAGCAAAATCCCAGCTTTGTGGGTGACCAATGCGTATTGCCGTAGCGACAGTATCTGGATTATCAATCATTGCACCTTTTATAAAAGGTGCAGCCCCCGAAGCTTGGTAGCCCAACATCTTTGGTCGATTAGAAGTGCCACTATTACCGACAAATTGACAATCACCATTACAAAATCCACACGCTTTTGTAACCTCTTTCCCTGAAGTTGCAGCGAGTTCGGCATAGCCAGTCCAGTGCGCAGAAATATTGCCTGCATTACCAACTGGAATACAGTGAAAGTCAGGAGCCTTTCCTAATGCTTCTGTTATTTCATATGCAGCGGTCTTCTGACCTTGCAAACGATAGGGATTAATTGAATTTACAATATTAACCGGCGCCTCGTTTGCAACTTCTTTTACCAAACGCATACCATCATCAAAATTACCACGGATTTGAATTATCTCAGCACCATGCATCATCGCTTGAGCAAGTTTACCCATTGCTATTTTACCATCAGGTATCAATACGAATGCTTTTATACCCGCGCGTGCAGCATAGGCCGCAGCTGATGCAGAGGTATTACCCGTAGATGCACAAATTATAGCTTGACTGCCTTCAGAAACAGCTTGTGTAACAGCTACGGTCATGCCACGATCTTTAAATGAACCGGTTGGGTTTAATCCTTCAAACTTAAGATATAGTTTAATATCTCTTTCATTCGCTTGCTGTAAGTTATGACATTCAATTAATGGAGTATCACCTTCACATAAACTAATAACTCTGCAATCAGCAGCTAAAGGTAAAACATCTCGATAACGGTCGATGAGACCCGTGTAATGTGCTTGTTTCATATTTTATGGTTTGTTATAAATTTTTACGAAAGCGTCTCTAATCGAATACGCATTATTTTATTTGTTACCGCCTCAAGATTTTCAACTTCAGAAATGGCTTTATTCATATTAAGCTCATTTACTTCATGTGTAAGAATTATGATGGGTACGCTTGAAATATTAGCTTGAGGCTCTTTCTGAATAATTGCTTCAATACTAATTTCATGATCTGCAAAGATTTGTGTGACCTCTGCAAGTACACCAGGACGATCTTGCACATGTATTCTCAAATAATATGCTGTAGAAACATCGTCCATAGACAATATTGGAATATTTGATAACTCACCCGGCTGAAATGCTAAATGTGGCACTCGATTTTCTGGGTCGGAAGTTAATGCTCTAACCACATCAACTAAATCTGCTACAACTGCCGAGCCAGTAGGTTCTGCACCAGCACCTGCTCCATAATACAAACTTGGACCTAATGCATCCGCCTTAACGACAACTGCGTTCATGACGCCATCCACATTCGCCAATAATCTCCTGTGAGGAATTAACGTTGGATGGACACGAAGCTCTAGTCCTTTTGTGGTCCGTTTTGCAATCCCTAAATGTTTAATTCGATACCCCAATTCTGCTGCATAAGCTACATCTTCACGTGTAATTTCTGTAATACCCTCTGTATATACACTTTCAAACTGCAAAGGCACACCAAATGCAATCGAAGCCAAAATTGTTAGCTTATGCGCTGCATCAATACCTTCAACATCAAAGGTTGGATCCGCTTCTGCATAACCAAGTTGTTGTGCTTCTTTAAGCACATCATCAAAGTCACGCCCTTTATCACGCATCTCGGTTAAAATAAAATTACCGGTACCATTAATGATTCCTGCTAACCATTGAATAGCATTGCCAGATAAGCCTTCACGAATCGCTTTAATTATCGGTATACCGCCGGCGACCGCTGCTTCAAATGCAACCGTCACACCTTTATCTTGAGCATGTTGAAAAATCTCATTACCATGTAAAGCTATTAACGCTTTGTTAGCGGTAACGACATGTTTACCGTTATCAATGGCTTTAAGCACCAAATCCTTTGCTTCTTCAGTGCCACCCATCAACTCTAATACAATCTCTACATCAGGATCCGTTACAACTTTATTTGAATCTTCTGTCAATATTATCGCGGACGTATCACATGCACGTGATTTTTTAATATCACGCATGCTAGCAATAGTAATTTGAATACCTCTACCGGCACGTCGCGTAATTTCATCTGCATTACGCATTAAAATATTAGCAGTACCACACCCAACAGTACCTAAACCTAACACACCAACTTTTACGGGTTCTAAAACAGCCATTGTCTATATTCTTTATGTAGTTATTTCAATAATTTTATGATGTTAAGTATCTTTCAGCATCTTCTTAATGTTTCTTACTGCCTGTCGTGTTCTCTGCACATTCTCTATTAAACTAAACCTGACATGAGTATCGCCATATTTTCCAAAGCCTATTCCGGGTGATACTGCAACTTTAGCTTCATCTAAAAGTTTCTTCGAAAATTCTAGAGAACCAAGATGCGCATATTCTTCAGGAATTTTTGCCCATACAAACATCGTTGCTTTTGGTTTTTCTACCTGCCATCCTGCACTACACAATCCTTCGCAAAGCACATCTCTTCTTTTCTTATACGTAGCACGAACCTCCTCAATCACTTCTTGAGGCCCATTCAACGCCTCAATGGCTGCAACTTGAATGGGTGTGAACATCCCATAATCTAAGTATGATTTTATGCGTGATAGTGCCTCGACTAATGTTGGATTACCACACATAAAGCCCACTCTCCAGCCTGGCATGTTGTAAGTTTTCGATAGAGAGTAAAACTCAACTGCTATATCCTTGGCTCCTTCTACTTGAAGTATGGATGGCGCAACATAGCCATCGAAGGTAATTTCACCATAGGCAATATCATGCACAAGCCACATTTGATGTTGCTTTGCGATCGCGACCAAACGCTCCAAAAATGCTAGATCTACACACTGTGTAGTCGGGTTACCAGGAAAATTCACTATCAGCATTTTTGGCTTGGGCCATGAATCCTCAATCGCTTTTTTTAGTTCTGAGAAAAAATCAGAATCTTCGGTTAATGGCACATAGATGATGTCCGCTCCTGCGATCACACAACCATATGGATGAATTGGATATGCGGGATTAGGTACCAAAACAGCATCACCCGGACCTAATGTAGCTAGAGTTAAGTGAGCTAAACCTTCTTTAGAACCTATGGTGACAATAGCTTCTTTTTCAGGATCGATTTCTACGTTGAATTTTCTCAAATACCAATCAGCAATGGCTTGGCGTAGGCGTGGAATACCACGCGACAACGAGTATCGATGCGTGTCTTCTCGTTGAGCAGCTTCAATTAATTTATTTGTTATATGCTTCGGAGCTGGCTTATCTGGATTACCCATGCCGAAATCGACAATATCCTCACCACGCCCGCGTGCATTGGCTTTGAGTTCATTTACAATATTGAAAACATACGGGGGAAGCCGTGATATTCTGGGAAAATCGTCCATCTAATCCATCAATCCTAATAAACGCTGAGTATAATACGCGAATCGCCAACATCTGCCCAACCCATTATATTGTTTTGACCTATCAATTTTGACTATTTCCAATGGATATAACCCAAGACTTTGCTGACGCTAATTTTATAATCACAGGATACGAACCTGGTTCTATCTTCATTAATAATGAGCCCTACCAACACAGTTTAATCGTTAATCCAGATTCATTACTATCCCCATGGGAAGTAAATGACATATCAGATTTGAACGAAACAACACTATCAAAAATATTTGAAGATCGGCCTGAGATCGTCATCCTAGGTACTGGTGAGACCTTAGTTCTTCCTGAAGCAAAAATAATTTCATTATTTGCGCACCATAGAATTGGATTAGAATTTATGAATACCAGTGCTGCCTGCAGAACGTATGGAATCTTAATTGCTGAAAGCAGAAAAGCGACAGCAGCTATTATTTCTCCATAATTAGTTAGTAATTATAATTAATTTATTTTTGGAAGATATTTGATGGGATCGACGGGTTTACCTTTATAGCGTATTTCAAAATGAAGTTTAGCTTCTGATGTTCCTGTGCTACCAAGTTCTGCTATCTTTTCTCCACGCTTAACATCACCACCCTCTTTGACAAACAATTTTTTATTATGTGCATACGCACTAATAAATTGTTCACTATGTTTAATTATTATTAGATTTCCGTAACTAGCCAAACCATTACCACTATATACAACTTTGCCTGCAGAAGCGGCTAATACTGGCTGGCCTATTTTGCCACTAATATCGATACCTTTATTGCCACCGGATCTAGGTGAATATGTTCGAGTCACTACTCCTTTTGTCGGCCAATCCCAATCATGTTTAATGGGCTTGCTTATAGGTTTACTAATAGAGTTATTGTTAGCGGGCTTCTTCTTTGTAACGCTTGCGCTGGATGCTTTTACCGGCTTCTTTGCTTGATATGATTTAGACGTAACATTTGACGGACTTAACTTAAGGCGTTGTCCCGCATAAATTGTAAATGGTGCGCGAATATTATTCCAACGCGCGATCTTCTTATAGTCAATACCATGCCTGAATGCTATGGAATATAACGTATCGCCTTTTAATACGGTGTGATAACCATAGTCATAATCGTAATAAACATCACTATTATGATTCGATACACACGAAAATAGAGTGAGTATTAAGAATAGTAAAACATAAATTGTGATTATTTTTCGTATGTTTTTAATCATTAATGCAAGAATTTAAAATAAACCACTACGGCGACTAATAGTAAGACCGTAATCCAGCCAATCCATTCCACATATTTCATCACTAATGGCTCTAACTTTGGACCTGCATACTTAAGAATGCCTGCAACGAGAAAAAATCGCGACCCTCTTCCTATAAACGATGCGACTATAAAGGGTATAAGCGCTAATGATAGTACTCCAGCAGTAACTGTAAATAATTTATAAGGAATGGGAGAAAACCCAGCCACAAACACTATCCATACCCCCCATTCAGAAAACCACGCTTTAGCCATTTCAAATTTTGGCAAATATGATGAGGTTTGCAACCACGGTTCAATATATTCAAAAGCAAATGCGCCAATAAAATACCCGAGTATTCCACCCAGGACAGAAGTAATGGTAGTGATAAATGCAAACCACCAAGCGCGGTTGGGTCTCGCTACGGACATCGGTGCCAACATTACATCTGGCGGAATAGGGAAAAATGAAGATTCAGCAAAACTCAATGCACCCAAATAATATAGTGCCTTTGGATGTTTTGACCACCCCATCACTTTCTCATAAAGCCCGGTAAATAATTTCACACTAAAACTAAACCTTTATAATTTAATTGCTACACACTTCCCTGAATCAGGGGCACAAAACTCACACCATCAAGTCGTTCTTTTTGAATGCCATCTTTAGTTTTATGTAACAACAAAAGATCTTGCACCTCTGAAGTCTTCCCTACTGGTATTACTAAACGACCATTTTCGCCAAGTTGTTCAATTAACGACTCAGGAATTTCTTTTGGTGCTGCCGTAACTATAATTGCATCGTAGGGCGCATAACTCTCCCAACCCCAGGCTCCATCTGATAATTTAAACCTAATATTACGAATACCTAACTGCATCGCACGTCTTCTAGCCTGTTGATATAATGGCTCTACCCTTTCTACTGTATATACATCTTTTATTAACGCCGCCAAAATAGCGCCTTGATACCCTGAACCTGTACCTACTTCTAGAACTTTATTTGGAACTCCATCTTTAATTATGGCTTCCGTCATGCGTGCAACTACATATGGTTGTGAGATCGTTTGCTTGTGCCCTATCGGTAATGCGGTATCTTCATAAGCGCGAGAAGCCAATGCTTCATCCACAAACAAATGCCGTGGCGTCATACGCATCGCTTCTAAGACACGATCATTTCGAATTCCCTTCTCTTCTAATCGTTTAATCAACCGGTCTCGCGTTCGTTGCGAAGTCATACCGATGCCTGCATGAAGTTTTGAATTCATAGCTTTTTAAATAATTCCGTTTATATCTTGCATGATGCAACCCAGTTTCCAACATCTTCCATGGCTTTGTAGTGTGTTAAGTCTAGATGCATTGGTGAAACCGAAACATAATGATTGTTAACTGCATAAAAGTCAGTTCCGATACCTGCATCTTGCTCTGGACCGGCTGCACCTACCCAATAAATTGGATTACCACGTGGATCTTTAGCTTCAATTACTGGTTCTGCTTTATGCCGATTACCTAAGCGAGTTGTTTGAGCACCCTTTAAATCACTTTTTTGTACATCAGGAATGTTGATATTGATAATCACATCATTCGGTAATGAGGTTTCAGTCAAATTTGAAATCATGTTAGCACTCACTTGTGCAGCGTCTCGCATATACTTTGGCTGAAATGACGCTAGAGAAATAGCCACTGCCGGCAAACCCAAAAAGCGTCCTTCTATCGCAGCCGCTACAGTGCCAGAATAAATTACATCGTCCCCCAAATTTGCACCTGCATTTATCCCAGAAACAACGATATCGGGCTCATCCTTTAATAATCCCGTAATGGCCAGGTGAACACAGTCCGTAGGCGTGCCATCTACGCTATACCAGTTTTCTGCAACTTTTTGTGCTCGTATAGGCCGCTCTAAAGTCAGAGAGTTACTAGCTGCACTACGATTTCTATTTGGAGCTACTACTGTTATTTTCCCTAGAGGCGCTAACGCCTCAGCCAATAATTTCAGGCCGCTGGCGTGGATACCATCATCGTTGCTTAATAGTAAGTGCATGTATAGAACAGAATAAAAAAAGGGTAATATTAATACTAGCGGCAGGTAGAGTACTACTGAGTATCGTTTAGAAATAGTAACAAATTCAAACACTAAAATGGAGATTTACTGATGTCTCAGCACAAAGGACCAAAAGGAGACTCAGAAATCGAAAATATAGAGAGCTTTGCCGATTTATTAGACAACGTAAAGCCTCTACATAATGATCACCAAAATCGTGCTGACATTCATACTAGAAAACCTAAACCTACCCCCACTCCAAATGAAACTATCAAAGATGAACAACGCGTGCTAAAGGAATCTTTGGAAGTAAGCTTAGAAGTCGAAGATTTACAACCGGGTGATAGCTTGTCTTTTTGTCGCGCCGGCATACAAAAAACAATTTTTAAAAAGCTAAAGAAAGGCCAATACAGTACGGGCGCAGAATTAGATCTACATGGTCACACCAGACCCGAAGCACAAATTGCATTAGCAAAATTTATTCAACAATCGCGTGAAAACAATATACGTTGTGTAAAAATTATTCATGGCAAAGGCTATAGATCTAACAATGAGGGACCAAAATTAAAACCAATGGTTAATAAGTGGCTACAACAAAGAAATGAAATACTCGCATTCTGTTCTGCAAGACCGATAGATGGTGGAACCGGAGCAGTCTACGTACTGTTAAAAACACTGCGATAAAATATCTAAATTACACTATCTACTAATACAAATCTGTTTCAAGGCAACTATCCGAATGAACAATAAGATAGCTATCAACATATGACTTACAGTAGTTAGATAAAAATCAACTCAGCAATAAGGCAGCGATAACATTCAGCAAAAAGTCCCCAAACGCTATCATCGCAAACTTAGACACGTATTCTCTGTGCATAAATTTAGATTGTTACTTAGAAGTCCCCAAACCCCGCGTAACACTTACCCAATATAGATATATTGATACATATTATTATGAATATTAATAGATAATATAATCATAAATATTAATAGATCTTATTAGAGTTGCTTATAAGATTAATCACGATCAATATTAAGAAAAGTTATATCTTAAACTTACTATTATTCATATGCTTCCATCATTATGCGCACATAGAACATCATGTTTAGAGAGTGGAGGTGATATACAATTTAAAGGAAGTAAACGAAGCGTGCCGCATAGGTGATGGCCAAACTATAAGATTTATTACTCGCTTAAGCACTCATTACTTAATAATGAGTAAAAATTTACTCATTTAAAACGTCTACTTTAAGCAGCTCTAAATAAGTCAAATGAATCGGTTTAATAACAACTGCTTTATGGAGATGTTGCTTGCAACTTATCTACATATACTCCGCATGCGGTACATTGCTCGGCCCTATCTTGATGTAAATCACATTTAGGACAAGTCATGGAATTTTCTTCTTTAAGAGGTTCTTTCTCTACTAAAGATAATCCCTCTATCGAAAAATTATCTAATTTATCTTCGAGTGGATGCTCTTTTAACCTTACTACCATTCCGATTTCTTCAAGACGGACTTTTAACTGATGTGCCATTTCTGAATCGACTTCTTTTTTAACTACCTTTTCTGCTCCAAAATATGCATTCACTTTGTCCGATGTGGTGTTAAATAATTTAGCAAAATTTTGTTGAACATCAGACAAATCAAATTTTTCATGAATTTGACCTGTACTGATAACGGAATATGTAGATGTATCACTCATAATTTTTAACCCTTATATATGGGTTAAATTGTATAAATAATACAAAAAACACTCATCGAAATAATGATAGAAGGACAAAATACACGACTCATTAACATAATTCCTGTTTACGTTAAATAGTTTAGAAAGCCCTATCAAACAAGGTACTAGTAGAAATAGTTACCTTTTCATATACCCTTGTGGACGAATAGCTACCGTACAACTAACCTCGGCACAAAGTGTTCCATCTTTAAGAAAATATGCATATGTAAAGCTTGGAGTACTTCGATTACTCTCTTCGAGTTCTTGTTTAATGATCGGCAGTTGCTCATCAGGAAATTTGAAATGCAACTCTAGATCTCCAGTACCCGCACGTAAAAAATCTACAGTCAGTTTTCTAGTCCAAGCAGCATATCCGGGAAATTGTTTGCCACATGAAAGTGCAGCAACAGGATCGGCAAGAGACGCCATGAATCCACCAAACATAGTGCCCTGATGATTGGTAGATGCTTCAGATAATGGTAGCAATAGTTTTATAGATTTCCAGTCAGGTGTTAGCTCTAGTATTTGAACTTGCATCATTTTAAACGGCTCAAAATTTTCGAGCCGTTTAATCGCACCACCTAATTCAACATCAGACATTTAATTAACTTCATGCCGCTTTCTTGGTACTTTTTCGTTTCGAAGTACTTTTATTAGGTGGAAAATCATCAACCATAATGGCTTCACGTGTTGCTCGATGTGCTTCTTCCACCAATGCAGATTCCTCTTTAGTAATTACACCTTGCGTAACTGCATCTTCTAACCAGTTCGTCGGCATGCCCAACTCTGAAGGACGAATACGTGCTTTCTTAAGTTTCCTCTCTGCTTCTTTTGCTGCTGTTACTGCGTGAAATGCATGTTGCACACAGCCGATCGGATCATTTGGTTCTAATGTTTTATAAACTCCATCTGTAAGCCTATCTCTGGTTTCCGAAGGCACAATTAATCGTTTAGCCACTTCATGTCCAACCTTATCATTTGGATAACGCAAGCTCTTACCTGTTGGAAATACTATTAAACGAAGTATTTGGCCAACAATTACAGACGGGAAGTTACGTAATATTTCATCTAACGCATCTTGCACATGGTACAAGCAGTATTTTGTACTCCATTCTACAAATGGCAATTCTTCGGCTGGACGACCCGTGTCTTCAAATCGTTTCAGAATCGCAGAGCTTAGATACATATAACTCAAAGCATCTGCAAAACGCCCAGATAGTTTTTCTTTACGTTTTAAACCACCACCTAAGAACAGCATGGCGAAGTCAGACACAAAGGCATAACTAGCGCTCATTCTGGCCAAACGCTTAAAATAACCACGTGTTGGGCCCTGAATGGGGCTAGACGCTAGACGACTACGTGTTAATCCATATAAAAATGATCTCGCTCCATTAGAAACCGCATAGCCCAAATGTTTAAATAACGCTTGATCAAATCGGCTTAATCCTTCCTGCTTATTCTCAAGTGATGCTGCAGTTACTTCTTCAATGAGGTGCGGGTGACAACGCATTGCACCTTGACCAAAGATTATTAAGCTACGTGTTAAAATGTTCGCACCTTCAACCGTAATGCTAATAGGTATAGATTGATACGCTCTTGCCAAATAGTTACTTGGTCCAATACATATACCTCTTCCACCATGCACATCCATAGCATCATTAATTACTTGTCGCATGCCTTCGGTATTATGGTATTTAAGAATAGCGGTCACGACAGATGGCTTTTCACCATGATCGATAGCGGAAGCGGTTAACCGTCTGCCTGCTTCCATCATATAAGTTAAGCCACCTATTCTTGTGAGTGCTTCTTCAACACCTTCAAACTTTCCAATTGGCACATTAAATTGTTTGCGTATCGCTGCATAAGCTCCTGTCATATAACTCGCAAACTTACCTGCACCAGTTCCTAACGCAGGCAAAGAAATTCCTCGGCCTACTGACAAGCATTCCACCAGCATTCTCCAACCCTTACCTATCTGACCTTGCCCACCAATAATCCAATCCATTGGAATAAACACGTCTTTACCCCAATTCGGACCATTTTGAAAAGCAGAGTTTAAAGGGTTGTGGCGATTACCAATTTCAACTCCAGGAGTAGTAGTTGGAATAAGCGCACAAGTAATACCGAGGTCTTCTTGATCACCAATCAAACCATCCGGGTCATATGCTTTAAATGCCAAACCCAAGACAGTGGCGACTGGGCCTAAAGTGATGTATCGCTTTTCCCAGTTAAGTCGTAATCCTAATACCTCTTTGCCTTCATGCATGCCTTTACATACAACCCCTGTATCAGGAATCGCTCCTGCATCAGAACCTGCATTTGGGCCGGTTAAAGCAAAACATGGAATCTCCTCTCCAATGGCTAAGCGTGGTAAATAATGATTTTTTTGTTCTTCAGTACCGTAATGCAACAATAATTCAGCTGGGCCCAAAGAATTTGGCACCATCACTGAAACACCGGCAGTTCCACTTCGCGTTGATATTTTCATAACTACGGCTGAATGTGCAATGGCGGAAAATTCTAGGCCTCCATATTTTTTAGGAATTATCATACCCAAGAATTTGTTCTTTTTAATAAAATCCCAAGTCTCTGGCGACAAATCATTTAATTCATTGGTTACTTCCCAATCATCAATCATGGCGCATAAATCATTTACAGGACCATCTAGAAACGCTTGCTCTTCCTCGGAAAGCTCAGAAACTTGATGCTTGAGAAGTTGGTTCCATTCAGGGTCTCCACGAAATAGCTCTGCTTCCCACCAAGCGGTACCGGCTTCAATCGCATCACGTTCAGTTTGTGACATAGGAGGAAGAATACGCTTAACATAAGCCAGCATAGGCTTACTTAATAATGAAATACGTAAATCCGTTACATTAAGTAAAGCGAGTGGAATAAAGAGTATCCATAATATCCATGCAGCGATTCCGCCTAGATATGGAGACAAAGTAAGAGCAAATAGTGCGCCTGCAATTACAGCAGTCCAAACTAAAAATGACCACTTGGCTTTTGCTAAACCAATAACCAAAGCTCCGATTACTATTAACCAAACGAGTAATGTCATTAATAAA
>CALAJL010000093.1 GCA_937922735.1 uncultured Gammaproteobacteria bacterium
TGCTCATGTTCGTGGCGGTTTCAAAGTCCAACGCACTCGGATCGTTCACCGTCACTTCACCGGTGTTCGCATCGATCGCAAACGCATTGCCTGGATTGTTGGTTAAACTATAAGTAACACTGTCACCACCGTCGGCGTCAAACGCGAAGGCTGTTAATCCAACAGACTCTCCTATAGATGCACTTTCATTAACTTCATTATCAGAAATATTGGCATCAACAACGGGGCTTACATCTGAACTCGAGCCAGAATCTGGATTTTCTGGGATACCTGGGCCACCTATATTATTGGCATCATTAGAATCAGAAGCAACAACACCTTCTACACTGGAAGAGACTGGAGCATTTGTAACTGCAGCTGCTACGTCATCATTAGCAATAGGATTGAGACTAGCAAATGAAGATTCAGCACTTAAAGCAATATCATTATCATCATTAGAACTAATATTACTGTCTTGTTTTAAAAAATCTGGAATATTCGCTTCATTTTGTAACGGCTCAGGGAACGCCACTTGCTCTTGTTCTGAAGTTTTAGACTGAATGTTATCACTTTGATTATTTGCACTATCTTCAGATACTTTTTCTTGCCCAACAATTTCGGAACGGACCGTATCTCCCATAAGAATGTTTTGTTTAAACAGCTCTTCAGGTGGCCTCTCAACATCAAGCTGCTCTTGATATTGCTCATCCAAGACATTTCCATCATCAGGCTGAGTCTTATCTAATGCCTTGTCTATCCATTGCTTAAACTTATCAAATACTGCCATGACTAACTTCCCTGTAGCACTAAAGTTCTAAATACGTATCTATCCGCATTAAGACTTCGGCCAAAACACTTAAAAATTTAGTAAAAACAAGGAAATATGATCAAGATATGTGATCAACTCGTGATTTTATCGCTGATAAAATCATTTATCGGTCTATTTTATGTACTTACTAAATTTTACCAAATATTGGAAATATCAGAATAATTACCCTATAGTTAGTCTGGTTTTGATGAAAATCAAAGCTAAACATTTCCAGAAATGGAAAGCTTAAATTGTTGGAACTATAGGAGATGAGAATGGCAGATCTATATACTTTGCTAATATTCTTAGGAACGGTGGGTGCAATTGCATTATATATGTATTGGCACTTATATCAGGCTGATAACTATCACCATGGAGAAACCAAACAACATCGATAACTCAATTTTTTGATGTTAAAAGAAAGCCCTGCTTGCAGGGCTTTCTTAATTACTACCTACAGTATTTTGATGGAGCTTTAATCATTAAAAAACGTAACAAACCAACACATAATATGACTTACGTCTCATTTCAAAAGCATTTTAATAGATGGAATTCTCGTAACCCACTAAGATAAATAAAATTATTTTTTATCATGGAAAGATGAAGAGAATGCCTTTTTCTATAAAACAACTTATTTTTATATGTATCTTAATTATCTCAAGTACTCATTTAGTGCATTCAATAGAACCTAGAATTAAAAACAATCACGCATCTGATAATACTGATAGTCAATTATCTGTCAGTATTTATGACTTGTTATATAGCGCCATCACAATGGACAGCTCACAAGAGGTGAAGATGTTTGTTGAGTTTGGTGCAGACATTAACCATCGATATGCAAATGGGAAAACCCCACTAATGATTGCTTCCAGCATTGGAAGCATTAACACCATAATATTACTTTTAGAGCTAGGCGCAGACCCTCAATTACAATCTAATTCTGGGATGACTGCATTAGACTATGCCAACAAGACAAATGAAATGTCAGTAATTAATATACTTAATACAAGCACTACATCTCATCACAACCAATCAATATCAAATATAAAACATGCTAACGACATCATTGTTGCTGAAGATATACCAATAACTAATTAGAGTACTAAATCTGCGTTACATTTTGATAGTAGTTATTAATAATCACAAGCGCTGCATTAAACGTTCATCACAATAATTAAATGATTTTGTAAGCTATAGTCTTAAGCTACTTTTCTTGGGAGATCATCCACACGTTCTATTTCATTGCCTTGAGCATCACTCTCATTATTTCCAAAAAATGCGATCATTTGATCCAGATTTTCTGCTTGGGAACTTAACTCTTCACTAGCAGCAGCAGCTTCTTCAACCATAGCTGTATTCTGTTGTGTTAATGTTTGCAAACTCTCTAAAGATGATTGCACCAAACTAATTCCTGATGATTGCTCACTTGTGGCTGTCGAAATCTCACCTACAATATCTGTGACCGTTTGCACCCCAGTTACGATTTCCTCTAATGTTTTACCAGACTTACTTACCAATTCAGATCCAGCATTCACTTTATTGGCACTATCTTCAATAAGTTCTTTAATTTCTTTTGCAGCTGTGGCGCTTCGACCTGCAAGATTTCTAACCTCGCTTGCCACTACTGCAAACCCACGCCCTTCTGCACCTGCGCGTGCTGCTTCGACTGAAGCATTAAGTGCTAGCAAATTAGTCTGAAAAGCAATTTCATCTATCACACCTATAATTTCTGATATTTTGTTACTTGCTAGGTTAATTTCACCCATTGCATCAATCGCTTGTTTAACTACTTCACCACCTCTTACCGCACGCTCTCTTGCCTCAACGGCTAACTCATTTGCTTTTTCTGAATTGCTTGCAGTATTTTTCACCGTTGAAGTGATTTCATCCATGCTTGATGCAGTCTGCTCTATATTGGCCGCTTGCTGTTCTGTGCGATGGCTTAGATTTTGATTACCAGTAGAGATATTCTCAGCACCCATATTAACCGAGCTAGAAGCCACTAGAATCTCGTTTACTACTTCAGTTAATTTATCAACAGTCGCATTTGCATCATTTTTGATTTTATTAAATGATCCTTCAAACTGACCATCTATAGTTTCACTTAAATCACCTTTTGAAACAGCTGCTAATACACGGCTTATATCTAAAAATACGGTAGCCACAATTTCCAGTGATGAATTTATATTGCTTTTCATTTCACCAAATTGGCCTGGTAATTTACCTTCCACTCTTGAGTCAAGATCACCCTTTGATATAGCTAACATCACTTCAATAAAGTGGGACAGAGCATCATCCATCACCGTCATAGCATTATCTACACTTGTGCCAAAATCTTTTAACTCACTATTTAAGCTACTACTTATACGACGTTTAAAATCACCATTGCTCAACGCATCCATCAACTCTGTTAATGCATTCATTGTAGAAGCAATCGTATCAGATGAAGTATTCACGCCATCTTTAAGACGTTTTAAATCGCCTTGTACGTCAGATTCAACACGTTTACTGAAATCACAATTAGCTGTAGCACCTACCACTTGGTTTACTTCAGAAAATGTATTTTCTAGACTTTCTAGTAAATTATTAAAACTTCTTGCAGATTCACCAATCTCATCATTGCTTTGCACATCAACTCTTTTACTAAACTCACCTGTTTTTACAATACTTACCATAGTATTTTTCATCGCTACAATGGGTTTAACAATATTCTTAGAGAACAAAAACGCAGCAAGAAGTAACACAACTAACATAATCAAAGATAAACCTAAAATTTGTAGTTTCAAATCATCTACTGCTGCAAGTGCCTCACTGGACTCTATATCTACAACCATGGCCCATTTCAACGGACCAAAATTAACAGGTTCATAGCCAGATATGACATCAATATTTTCATAGTTTTTTGTACGAAATAAGCCTGCTTCAGCTAAAAGTGCGTTATTTATAGACTCACTTTCAGTCTTATTTTTATTTTTAAACGTAGATACTACAGATAGTTTTTCGGGATGCTTAAAAGAATCAGAGCGCATTAAATTGTCTGAACCAACTAAATAAGCCTCTCCAGTTTCACCCATACCATACCTAGACTGCATAATCGAAGTAATCTTATCCAGAGGCATTTGAAAAACCAGCACACCAACTTTTTTACTACCATCAAATATTGGTGTTGCAATAAAACTAGCAGGAGCTTCATATGATGGTGCATATTGTGCATAATCCAACAACACAAACTCACCTTTAGTATTTAATTGATTCGCTTGCTTATATGCGTTCGCTAACCCCGTATCCGAAAACGGCCCTTCAATAAGATTAGTTGCATAGTCTAATTCTTTATAAACAGAATAAACGACTCTTCCCTTTTTACTATCAATCAAAAATATATCGTAATAACCAAATGCCTCAAGAAAGTCTCTTAAACCAGGATGTATACGTGCATGCGTTTTATCATACTCTGAGCCAAAAGGTGAGGCATCTAACTCATGCTTACTTCCTAGCGATGCAGGATTGTTATTGATATATGCGTTTTGCAACAATACAGCTTCATCACTTAATTGCTTTAAAATATTATCAACATCGTAACTTTGATCTTGGTTTAGATTTTTATATGTAGGCAAAAACTCATTATGGTAATAATTTGCTAATTCCTTCCTACTATTATTTACATTTCCAAGGTTATTTGAATCACGCATAAAGTTGTCATAACCTACTTGAAAGTTTTTAACACCTTCAATTATTTCTGCACTAGATGAAACCGTTAACACTTGACTAATAATAGTATTTGCATAGTCTTCGATAGCTTGTTTTTTATTACCGCGTAAAGATTCCAACTGGTTAAAGGTTTGTGTAGTGATGCTTTTTTCAGATTTCAACGTCGCAACGGTTGCCATAATAAGCATTGGCAATAATCCAAGTAGCAAAAATGCAATCACTAGCTTTTTCTTGATACCAATATTATTCATTTTTGATTTAGTTTTTGAAGACATTCTACATTTCCATTAAAATTAAGAGTGATTAGTTGAAATATTCATTAATTATGACAATCATTATTATTCGACCTATTTATCGACCATTACCATGATTTCTACACTAAACTCAGGTTGATAAAACACAAAATAGCGACTAAATGCATAATCGTTATATTTTTTGATACACAGTTTTGCTCGCAAGGTCATACTTGTCGGTAATTTTCATTAAATTCTCAGAATGACCAACAAATAAATATGCATTTTTATATTGCATGTCTGAGAACTTTTCAAATAAGCTTGATTGTGTAGATTTATCAAAATAAATGACTACATTACGGCAAAATATCACATCGAATGGACCCTTCATCGGCCATTCATTCATGAGGTTCAATCTCTTAAAAGTAATCAGCGCTTTAGCGGTATCTGTCATTTTAAACTCACCACCTGATATCTCCTTAACACCCTTATGTAACCAATTTTGCTTAATAGTGTCAGGTATATTCTTCAACTTATCCATTGAATAAATACCTTGAGCAGCAGTATTCACTACCTCTGTATCAATATCTGTCGCTAAAATTTTTATATCCCACTCTGCTATATCAGGTATGTGATGAAGTAACGTGAGTGCAATTGAATAAGGTTCTTCACCAGTGGAACATCCTGCAGACCAAATACGTATTCTTCGATCTAGTTTGTTACGTAATATGGGAATTACTTGTTCTGCTAGAATTTCAAAATGATGAACCTCCCGAAAGAAAGAAGTCAAATTAGTAGTAATTGCATTAGTAAAATGTTCTATTTCACTGTCTTCGTGTTCGTCAATATATTTAAAGTAATCTATAAAACTATTTACGCCTATATTTCGCATTCTCTTAGCAAAACGGTTGTAAACAAGATCACGCTTTGACTGATCAAGATGTATCCCTGTATGTTGAAATACCAAAGAACGCAGTTGCTCGAATTCTTTATCATTGAAACTAATATCAAACTGCATATTTCATATCTCTTAATTAGTTTGCAGCCACTTTTCCAGGCTTAAGCACAATGCCATTATCTCTATTTTCAATTAATTCAATCAGAGTATCAGCGACTTTATTAAGTGGTAATATTTTATCTATACCGCCTAGTTTTACTGCTTCACCCGGCATACCCCAAACCACACTTGTTTCTTCATCTTGAGCAATAGTGCATGCACCTGTCTCTTGGATCTCTTTTATACCTACTGCACCATCCTTACCCATACCAGTAAGAATGACACCGATAGTATTGGACCCAAGACTTTGAGACACAGAACGGAACATCACATCAACAGATGGTCGATGACGATTAACTGGCATCTCTTGACTCAGCTTACAGCGAAACATTGCACCATCACGAACCACCAGCAAATGAAAATCGCCAGGTGCAACATAAACATGCCCACGCAATATTTGTTGACCGTCTTTCGCTTCATCAACAACCATAGCGGATACAGAGTTCATTCTTTTTGCAAATGCAGCGCTAAAACCAGCAGGTATATGCTGAGAAACCACAATACCTGGAAAATCTGCAGGTAATACTTCAATGATAGATCTAACTGCTTCTGTGCCACCTGTTGATGCTCCGATTGCAATAATTGGATCAGTAGTTTGGAAATTAGCTCTAATACTTGTTTTAGCTAAGACTTCATCCACATTATGAGCTTGCTCAACCTTAGATGTATTAATAGAGTTTTGCGCTGATTTTGAATGAATAATTGAAGGTTTTTTATCTGATAGTGCTTGAACTTTTGCATGACGCGCTGCTTTTACTTTGTCAATAATTTCTTCTGCGTATGCTTCTAATGAATTCGTTACATCAATTTTTGGTTTAGGAATAAAATCTACTGCTCCATATTCCAGCGCCTGCATAGTTACGTTGGCACCTTTTTCTGTTAGCGTTGAAATCATAACTACCGGCATAGGATGTAATCGCATCAAGTTTTGCAAAAAGGTAAGCCCATCCATTTTTGGCATTTCAACATCTAATGTAATTACATGTGGATTTTTTTCTTTTATTTCTTTACGTGCGGCATATGCATCTACAGCTGTAGCTACCACATCAATTTCAGGATCTGAGTTTAATATATCACTTAATAAGCGACGTACTAATGCAGAATCATCAACAATAATTACACGCGTGTTACTCATAATAATTTTAGTTACTTTTAAAATTTACTTTTTATTAATTGAATTAAAACAGATTATTAAAACAGCTCAATATCACCACATTCGCCATCTGTTTTTTCTTTAACCTCAAGATCAACAACGTATTTTTTCTCATGTCGCGCAACAACTTGTTTATGAATTGAACGTAATCTTTTCATCATCACGCGCCCAGATTTAGGAAAATAATTAACTTTCCTCGGAAACTCTAAACCTACATCTTCCGACTCAATGACATAACCCTCATCTCTTATAAAATCTTTTATGAATGCAATATTTTTATTACCGACATCCGACATAGAAGGAATAATCTTTCCTCCACCAAATATTTTTATTTCTAAGTTTTCACGTCTGCCGCCTGCTTTAAATATACTATTGATAAGACGTTCCATCGCTACATTACCGTAACGTGTTTCTAAGTCCTCCCAGGATGAGTTCGTGCCTTGAGAAGGCAACATGAAATGATTCATACCGCCTATGTTTAATTTTTTATCCCGAACACAAGCAGCTATACATGAGCCCAATGTCGTGCTAATCATTTCATCTTCTGTTGTGAAATAATATTCACCAGGCTGTATTCGATAAATATATTGGTTGGTTTTTTTATCCAATATCTTATGAATATGAGAAAACTCTTTATTCATAACAGGCTTATTTTACTGGAAGAGAATTTTTCATTAAAACAAGTCTTCTGATGGCTCATCAAGTTTAGATGAAACACCATGAATCACTCTATCAAATATTTCTCGCTCTTCACTAACAGAATATGATTGCCTAATTCCATTCATTAATTCATCCCAGGCTACATATCTACCATTATTTTCATCATCGAGAATTTTGCTCATCGATTTAATGCCCGAAGACAAATGTTCTATACGCTGACATACTTCATCCGTAAATTGCAATGAAGATATACACGCCACAAGCGAACCATTCATGCTGATACATTTTTCACTTATTACTTCTGAACTAATCCCTTGGTCACTCTTGCCCAATAATTGCAATTCATTAACCACATCAAATAATCCTTCAAATGATGAGCTTAATGCATTTGAACGTGCAAGAACTTCTTCTCGAGCACCATTAAGTTGAGACTCAAACAATTGAAGTAACTGCTGACATTGATCGAAATAGTTTATTTTTTGATTTTCTTTCACAGTATTCCATTACGAATTTTCAGCATTAATTTAACTTAAAGCTATCACTCAAGCCCAACATCGAAGCACGTTCCAGAAATTCTTCAGATAAGCCAGACCATGAAACATCATTATCATCTATGTCATTATTTTTCATTAATACTAAGAATAATTGCAAGGCTGCAGTATCTATCTGCTTCACAGCTGCACCATCTAACACTAATTTATTATTTTTTGTAATTAACTCGGTTAATTTTAAAAACTGTTCCTGACACTCAGATATTGTTATTTTTTCAGGCATGACAATAATTTCTTGATCTATGTTTTCATTATTTATATTCATATGTGATTTCTTCAATTTATATTTAATAAGTATTTATCGTTTTAGAATTCCTGCCATTCCTGATCATCAATATCACTTCCAGATACTTTCTGCTTGCTGATTGTAGACTCAGGAATTTCATTATTTGAAGATGAAATATGCGATGCTTGCTGCCAAGGACGATCAACACTGCGACGATCTTTCTTTATGCTTGCATTTGAAGCACCTATAGATTGAACGTCTTCACTTACCTTGAAATATTTGACCTGTTCTGTAAGCTCTTCTGCCTCTTGATTCATCGATTGACTCGCAGCTGCAGCTTGCTCTACTAATGCTGCATTCTGTTGAGTCGTTTCATCCATTCTCAGAATTGCTTTATTAACCTCATCAATATCACTTGCTTGTTCTTGGCTGGAAGCTGATATCTCTGCGATAATATCGGTAACTTTTTTCACACTGGTTACGATCTCATCAAGAGTTTCGCCAGATTTATTAACTAATTTAGAGCCTTCACTTACTTTTTGCACACTATCTT
>CALAJL010000094.1 GCA_937922735.1 uncultured Gammaproteobacteria bacterium
TTGATATATTATTGCTTAGATTAGTAGTATATAAGTTGCTTAACAAATATTTAATAACGGATTTGAGTGTCTAGTATAATTACATATTTAGATGAAATAATATAACAATGCTCCATACCGGTTATGTGAAATATTTATGGAAGTGCTCTTGAATTATAAGTAATTAACAAAAAGCAACAAAAGAATTAACTCCATAGGAGCGTAAAACTATATGGCAATTTATATTTACTCAGTC
This sequence comes from uncultured Gammaproteobacteria bacterium, assembly GCA_937922735.1. Taxonomy (GTDB): domain Bacteria; phylum Pseudomonadota; class Gammaproteobacteria; order UBA4575; family UBA4575; genus JABDMD01. Next base: position 236 of record CALAJL010000094.1, read on the forward strand.
TATTAAGACTGCTTTGAGAGTCTATGCACCCTGTATTAATTTATACAATATTATTTATCATATCTACCACAAGCCTTTTATTTATATTTGAAAAATATCAGCTTGAGTCTTTTTATATTTTATTGATCATTTCTTCAGTGATCACTTGGATTTCAGGAAAAATATTAGTTAGATTATTTCCATCTGAAGATCCCATGCAAAATGAGATTAAAAAAGATGATTTGAAGGTGCGTGCAAATCAGTATCGACGTGAGATTCAATTTGTTTTTAATATCGTCCAGCCAGACCCAAAACTTCAGCCAAAAACAAAAAGATTGAGCGATAGTTTGGAGGATTGTTTTGATTTAGAGGCTGGTGAAATGAAAAAGAGGCTGCAATTATATTTTGGTGAATCATTTAATACTTCTACTAATCAACCTTTGCCAGATATGATTGAAGAGATGAAGATGAAATACAAGAGCTGGCCATAACAAATTGAATTCATAGATATATTCATGCCAGCCCTTATATATTCAAGTTTCAATTTTTTATATGGCTGTTGCTATCTCGCGTTGTATTTTTTTGGTAGTAAAAAAAGGAGGTGATGAATGCAATAAGCCGGACTTAACAGTAACTAAAATGTCTGTATCATTATTGCAATGAAATAGCACTTGGTCTTCGGAAATTGGTTCATGATCTTCTAGCAATACAGTTGAGTAAATATGCCCAATGTGTTTTTTGCATAAAACAGTTAAGTCTTTTGATAATAGAATAAACTCTTGTGATTCTTCATATGAGCAATCCCATGAAGTAACCAGAAGAAATAAATCTTTGTAGGTATATTGTGCGCCAATTACGAAGCCTGGCACATATTTTCCAGTGCGTTTTCCTTCCATAATTAGTTTGGAACATAAGCTCCAAGTTTCATAAGGGCCGAGTTGTTGCTTGAATGAGAAGGTTGATATCTTTTTCATATTTGTCTCCTGGCGTATTGTGTATATCGATTGTTATTCCAATTAGTTTTGATATATGTAATAGCGGCTAAAGTAATGATTGCGAGCTCTACTAAAGCCGTCCAATGTAAAAAATAATTCCATAACCAATAGGCATGGCGTGTTGGGATGGTAAAGATGCTGAAATATGTATTTTCAAAAGGGAATAACCATTTAATTCCACCGCCTGCAAAAGTGTCTAATGATAAATGGAGTAATATGCAGCCAATAAAAACAGTAGTAGCAGCAATTGCAAACCGTGACTTAAAAATAGCTGCAATGATGTAAAAAGTAATTAATAAGCAAATCCAGTAAAAAGGGATGTGTGTCCAATAACTATGGTGACTGTGTTGTCGATTATCAATTAAATAAAAATAGAACATGTCTAGGTCGGGGAAGATGCTTCCCAATAGCCCTAGAGCTAATAGCCATTTAGCCTTTGTTGGCTCGAGCTGAAATTGTGAAATCAGAAATTTACTAGCCAGATAACCAGCAGGCATGTGCGCTAAGAACATGTAAAACTCTTGTATTAATGAATGAGTTTTACATTAAAAAACTAAAATATGGCCATAAAATGACTTGCTTATAGCAATACTATGAATTATTTTTTAAATATTATGCTTCAGAAGAAGAAAACTGGGCAAACACTTCTTCGCCCGTCATGTTTGTTGTCTGGTTAGCAAAGTCATAATATTCAGGTTTAGCGTCGATAAATACTTGGTGGTCAAACACTATTCCATCAAGCTGGTCGAAAAGACCAACGGGCATAAAGTGCTGATTGTTTTCTTTTAGTCGATAAAATAAGTGACTGCCACACCGATTACAAAAACCACGTTCTGCCCAATCTGAAGAGTTATACACTTTAATATGTTCTTCCCCTGAAAAAGATACATTTGCCCCACAATCAAAAACCATTGCGGGCCCACCCGACCACTTTCGGCACATCCCACAATGGCATGCTCCTACATGGGTGTTCATAGATTTGGCCGATATCTTCACTTCTCCACATAGACAGGTGCCAGTTGCTTCACGTGTTTCCGTCATCTTCTATCTCCTTGATAGTATTTATTATTTATATGGTAATAGCGATTAATTTTGAGATCTAGATCATTTATGGTTTTCGCTTAATGGCCGATACCCTGGATACATCAAAGTTATTAAAAGGGTGCGTTTGTATGGCGGATAAGATTTTTCAATTAGTTTATATAAGTGCTGCTAATAAAGAGTTTTCTGAACAAGAGTTGCAAGAGTTGTTAGATAAGGCACGAATTAATAATGAAAAACTCGGTGTTTCTGGGATGCTCTTATTTCATCAAGGTTCATTTATACAGGCACTTGAAGGTCCCAAATCTGCTGTGGAAAGTCTATATAACAAAATCGGTGAAGATAAAAGACATACAGAGACACGAGTGTTATTCCGTGCTGATTTAGAAGAGAGAAATTTTGATTCTTGGTCAATGGGCTTTTATAGATCTTCTCAGAGCTCATCAGAGAATTTAGATGGATTTCATCAGTTTCTTAAGTCGGGTTTTCGTAACGATAATGAAGGAAGTTCAAGTGCTGCAAGAAAAGCTTTGCTTCAATTTAGAGATGGAAACTGGCGGCAACAAGTGGATATAGGCAGTTCTAATTCTAAAGCAGCATAAAAACTTAAAATTATTTTTTAATCAATCTATAGGTAAAAGAGATTATCAATAAAATCCAAGGAAAACCATGTAAACAGAAATCAAACCAATCTAAAGCCTGCATTCCTTGCGCACCTGAAAATATCCATTTTAATTTTTCCCAAATATGAGGTTCAGGTGTGTAGGGCATCAGGCCCAGTGTTAAGGCAAGGATAAGCCAAAGCACTGGGTTGAATATAATGCTTGTTTGCTTTTCCACTAGAGCGGATTCACATTCTCCGCTTGGAGGCCTTTGTCTCCATCAACCACATCCATCATAACTTTTTGTCCTTCTCGGAGTGATTTACGACCGGTTCCAATGATGGATCGATGATGAACGAATACATCTTCACCATTTTCTTGTTCGATAAATCCAAAACCTTTTTTATAGTTGAACCATTTAACAGTACCTTGCATTTGGTTCGCACTGCCCGTACTGGTAACAGAAGTGGTTGAAGCAGGAGTAATTGGTTTGGCTTTTTTGGGCTTATTCGCAGACTGTCTGATTAGCTTTTTGATGATGGTTGATACAATTGCTAATGCCAATAATCCGACTGCAATCATAAGAGCGGTATTGAAAGGTTGTGCAAACATATTTTGAGTAAATATGCTTAGAAAAACGCCTATAAGGATACCTAGGCTAATTAATATCATTGAATCGATTTTCATGATTCTTTTTTTTCTCCCTGATGTAAATTATTTTTATATTGCTTGGAGTGTTTCCAGCGCCGATTATAGTCACTTAAAGCATGGGTGAAAGCCCCTCTGCCTGGCTATACTGATTTGCTATAGGCTTTAGAATTGCGCTGATAGTTGTATAAAGCCCTCTTTTTCATTGGAAGTGTCTCGATTTTAGTTATTTTAAAGCCATGTTCTCTAAACCAATGGGACGTTTGCGTGGTGAGTACGAAGAGTAGATTTGCCCCAGCTGCTCTAGATTTCTTTTCTAGGTGACTCAACATTTTGCTGCCTCTGCCATTAGACTGATATTCAGAATGTACGGCCAAGCAGGCTACCTCTGCTGTATTGCTATCTGTGTATAAATGTAGTGCGCCACATGCTAACACCATGCCATCTCGTTCAATAACATCAAAGCTCTCAATTTCTAGCTCTAGTTGTTCACGTGAACGTGCAACTAGAGTGCCTTTATCTATTAGAGGCTGAATGAGCTCAGTAATTCCACCTACGTCGTTAATTGTAGCAGGGCGAATTTCATCATAAGTTTCAGCTGTCACTAACGTTGCAACACCATCTAGTGTGTAAAGTTCTTCTAGGAGCACACCTGGTTTTGCAGCATCGAGTAAATGCACACGTTTTACATTTTCTAAACAAGCTTGGACGGCAATATTTAGATGCCCTTTAAGCTGATGTTTGTTTTTTGGGAGCTTTTTGATGAGTTCTTTTGCTTCATTCACATTGTAGTGGTTACTGCTTTGCTTTTTATTGCCTGTTGCAATAAATTTTTCCAACATGAGTATCAATTTTTCACTTTGTAATGCGCATGCTACATGTTTAGCCACTTCTAAACTCGTTAAGTTGAATATATCACCGGTCTTGGAATAGCCTAAAGGCAGCATTAACACAATGTTGTTGGCATCTAGCTGTTTCTGAATTTCATCACTAGCTATACTGCGTACTTCACCTGTATGTTGGAAATCTGTACCGTTGCGAATTCCTACAGGTTTGGCGCGTACATAATTACCACTGACAATATTTAACTTCATGCCTGACATTGGAGTGTTTATTAAACCAATAGAAAAAAGTGCTTCTATATCGGTTCTTATGCTACCCGCAACTTCTTTGATAGTGTTTAAGGTTTTTTCATCAGTAATGCGCCAATTATTTTCAAAATTACTTGCAGATTGTTTTCCAAGTTTTTTATCGATGAATGTACGCAGTCCTAGGACTAAGACCATCTTTACGCCTAAGGTATGCACTAAGGCAAGGTCATGAATTAAAGAAGCGGTATGCTTTTTTGCCAGTAGAGCATCATTAATATAGAGCACAAATGTTTTACCACGATGTGCATATATGTAAGGTGTAGCTTGTCTAAAGCTCTCTAAGTGAAATGTTGAATCTTTTGGCACGGTTTGATTGTCTAAGTATTTATCTAATTCAAATATGTCATAGTTGCTTAAGTATATGAATTTACATGGTTTATAGGTTCTAATCTTTTGCTATCTTAGACCTGATTAGGACCTTATAATAGGTGATGAGAACTAGTCTACAGTAGCGCTATTCCTCTGACTGGTCGAATTGTATTCATGGATGCTGCGCCAATAATATACCTTAAATAAACGAGAACCAATAATGCGAAAAATACAATTAATTAATATCGGTTTATGTATAGCAATAATGCTTTCCATCAGCTCGATCTGTTTTGCAGGCGGCGAGACGATTAAATCTCCAATATTAGACCGAGTAAAAGTACTGCATAAGGTGCCTGACAACCTAGATACCTTAAGTTTGGAACAATTACACTCAGCGCGTGATTCTCGTCAGCGTGATCTTGAAGTAATTCGCCAAGCGAGTGATGAACCTGAAGTGGCCAAGCAACAATTATTAAAAACGATACTGGCGCATGATGAAGTTCGTTTAAAAATTGCTCAAGTGATACCTGAGATGATTGAAGATTATAAAATAGAGGGAAAATTTCGAGATTCTTTATTAGGATATAGTAATACCTTTAATGTAGATATGCGTGAAGCGCGTAAGAATGTGCATTCTATAGCAGACTATAAATCATACGATTTTCGTTTTTCTGCGGTCTATATGTCGATGTTATTTAAGTTTAATGAAAAACCAGAATTTCATAAAAGATTAGTGTCTGATATGGAAGATACTAATACAGCAATAGGTAGTTATCGAAAAGAATTAGATGCCTCTTATGCGACAGTTGAGCATGATAAATATTTAATTCAAAATATCTATTCTGTTAATGAGCTGGAGCAGGCAATCGCAGCCATTGAAGAAGAAATATCTAAACGCAAGCAGGCAGAGCTTTAGTAAATATAATGTAAGGATAAGCAGGATGGCTTAATCAATTTTATATTGAGGAGTTGGGAAAGATGAAATTACTATATAAATATTCATGGATTAGTCTATGGACTTTGATATATGCGTTGTTGTTTATAGGGACAATAAGTGCAGAAGAACCTTCGGATGCGCAGCCGCCGCCTGAAATTGTAATTGATGCACCATCTCCCACACAGTCTCCCGTGAAGCAAGATGCGGAAAGAATGGAAACCATTACTATCTATGACTCAAAAGTATTGCCAGGCTTTCGTCCTTGTACAACTGAAGATTATCGAAACCAAGATACTGATCCTGTAGCATGTCAGGATGAAGAAGCCTCTCGTGTAATTTCTACGCGCGATAACCTAGCTGTGCCAGAAGATTTAATTGTGGAGGATGATGCAGTTCCACAAGGTAATATATTCAAATTAAAGTTTGAAAGCTTTAAAAAAAAGAAGACACAATAGATAATACTTGCATTAGCTAAGCCTGTTTTATTTAAACATGCCGCTATAGCATAGTATCGACAAAGCGATAACTAAAACAAGAGATAGATTATAAATTTTAAAGGTTGTTGTTTTTAAATTTACAGGCTGTTTTTTTATGAATAACGTATAGCCAATGTAAATGTACTTAAAGATTATTGTCACGCCAAAAAATATATAAACCCAGTACATATTATTACAAATCATATTATTGCCTTATCTAGTACTTTAGAATTTATTTATTTTTAGTACTTTTGTGTTGAGGATATTTACTATCTACGTGTATTAAAAAACTGGAGCTTACATATTGAATGGTCATCCATCATTGGACGTATTACTATAGCAAAATTTATTAGTGGTTCGTTTGCTCAAAACTCCTTGTGTTGTAATACCCCTCGCTTACTTAACCTACTTAATACACACCTCTTGAATGACATTTTTTAATATATCAATGGTTGGATTGATTGCACTTAAGGGCAAGAACTCATTTTGTTGATGAGCTTGATCGATAGAGCCTGGACCAAATATAACTGTTTCTATACCCATTGCATTGAAGTATGGGCCTTCAGTGCCAAAGGCAACGCTCGTTGGTTTCTTGTTACTTAGACGTTGAGTTAGTTGAACTATTGGGGAGCTTTCTTGGGTTTGAAACGCCGGTGTCCCATCAAATAAAGATTCGAACGCAACATTCAATCCGAGCGCATCTGTTGCTGTCATAATTCGTTCATGTAATTCGTCTCGAAGCATGTCGATGTTCATGCCTGGAAGAGGGCGCATGTCTATATGTAATTCGCACTCTCCGCAAATACGGTTTGGGTTGTCGCCACCATGAATATGCCCAAGGTTGAGCGTAGGGACAGGTACAATAAAGTCATTGTTGACATGTTTTGCCAGATCTTGTTTGAAAGTTTCTAATTCGTTGAGTACCAGTCGCATACCTTCAAGCGCATTGTTGCCTAATTCTGGGTTACTAGAATGCCCAGTTTGACCATGAATTTTGATCGCTTCCATCATCACACCTTTATGTTGGTGTATTGGAGTTAAATCTGTTGGTTCACCGATAATGCAATATTTGCCAAGCTTCTGATTATTTGAGGAGTATGTTTCGACTAATGTTTTAGCGCCCTGCATAGTGGATTCTTCATCTGCAGTAGCGATGATAGTGATAGGCTGCTTTAGCTCTTTGTTTAAAAATTCTTTAGAAGCTTCAATCGCAATGGCAAGAAAAGATTTCATATCAGCTGTTCCCAGGCCATACAACTTTTCATTTTTTTGTGTTGCTAGGAAAGGATCGCTATGCCAACCGGCTTGGTCAAAGTTTACGGTATCTGTATGACCTGCTAGCACGAGACCATCATCTCCAGTGCCAAGGGTTGCCACTAAACTCGCTTTATTTTTGTCGTTTAAATTGGTTATTACTTCAGTTTGAAAACCTAAGTCATTTAGCCAGTTTGCTATCAGGTTAATTACAGGCAGGTTACTGGTGTCAATCTCAGGTTGGGTGCTGCTAATAGAGGGAAGGGCAATTAACTGCTCGATCATCTCAAGCAGTTTTGGTGAAGCCTTCATAAAATACTTAATTCTTTAAGCCATGTTTTGGGCAATTTTGTAAATCGCTTCTGCATCCAGTGCAATATCATTGGACTCAAATAGCTTTGCTATGCATGCGCGGTGTAGTTTAAGTTTTAGCGCACCTATTCCAATTCCACCGAATACTCGTTTGCCATGTCGTTCAGTATCTTTGTCCATCACATCGATACCTTCAAAACCTAAGATCTTTGAAGTGCCTACATCGGCAATAAGTTCTAAAGTAGGGTGGTTTTGCCATTGCTTTGCACTT
>CALAJL010000095.1 GCA_937922735.1 uncultured Gammaproteobacteria bacterium
ATAGAAGTATGCAGAGAATGAATTTGAGAGGTTTAACTGAATTGTTAAACGAATCTTTTCTTAATGATACTCAGGGCTGAATTCTTTTACAGCTTCAACTAACACAGAAACTTTTGCTGGATCTACATACTGCTGGATACCGTGACCTAGATTCAGTATATGGCCCGAGCCTTTACCAAATTTATCGAGAACTTTTTTGACTTCATCTCGAATAACTTGATCACTACCATAAAGAACGCAAGGATCTAAGTTTCCCTGTAAGGCGACCTTATCACCCACTTGTGCGCGGGCAACATTAATTTCGGTTGTCCAGTCTAATCCCAATGCATCACAGCCTGTAGCCGCCATCTCATTTAGCCAATTTCCACCGCCCTTGGTAAATAATACAATGGGTATATCTTTAGCGGATGAAAGCTTCTTAAGATCTTGTACAATTTTTTTCATAGGTGAAAGAGAATACTTTAGATAACACTCTTTAGACAACACTCCACCCCATGTATCAAAGATCATGACGGCTTGTGCACCTGCATCAATTTGTGCGGCTAAATAGTTAGTGACAGAGTTACTTAAAACCTCTAATAATTTTTCTAAGGTTTCAGGTTCCCTATAGAGCATACCCTTCACTTTATGAAATTCTTTGCTGCCTTTGCCTTCGACCATGTAAGTGGCGAGCGTCCAAGGGCTGCCAGAAAATCCAATAAGAGGGACACGGCCATCGAGTTCTTTGCGAATGAGACTCACGGCATCGGTTACATAACGGAGTTCATTGATAGGTTCTATGTGCGTTATACGATCAACATCAGCCATGTTGGTAATGGGCGACTTAAAACTTGGGCCTTCACCTTCACTAAATTGCAAACCAAGTCCTAGTGCATCAGGAATAGTAAGAATGTCTGAAAATAGAATGGCAGCATCTAAACTATATCGGTCAAGAGGTTGCATAGTGACTTCGCATGCTAATTCAGGCGTCTTACATAAAGTTAAAAAATTTCCTGCACGTTTTCGGGTTGCACGATATTCCGGCAGATAACGACCGGCCTGACGCATAATCCACATGGGTGTGCGTTCTACTTCTTTTTTTAGTAGTGCACGGATAAAAAGATCATTTTTAAGAGCTGACATAGTGCGCGAAACCTATTTGGTATAATTCGAGTATATTCATTGGTAAGAGCAATGTAAGAAAATTAAGCTTAAATGATGTAACGAGAACAAGGTAACAAGCTTACAATATTTATGATAAATAAAGAATTAATGTTAATTGAAAGCCGTTAAACGGTGCTTACGATTCGCTAGCTTTGCTTCCCTGGTATATAAAGTTTAAGCCACTTTTGGCCCAATCTAATATGATTTTTATTACCGATCAGGCTAGAGCTGATTTAATTTTTGCACTGACTGCGCCCATGTCTGCGCGACCGGCAAGTTGAGGTTTTAGAATACCCATAACTTTGCCCATGTCCTTAATGCTTGATGCTCCACTCTTCGTCATCGCAGCAGATATTAAATTATCGATTTCTTCTTCAGAAAGTGCGGCGGGAAGGTATTCATTTATAACGACTAATTCTTGCTTTTCCTTATCTACTAAATCTTGTCTGCTAGCACTTTCAAACTGACTGATAGATTCTCTACGCTGTTTTTGCATTTTAGTGAGTGATGCGATGATATCGTTATCACTTTGTTCTTCGCGTGTGTCTACTTCTTGTTGTTTAACTGCAGAAAGAATTAAGCGAATTGTTTGTAAACGCTCTTTGTCTCCACTACGCATAGCGGATTTCATGTCTTCAGTCAGCTTAGCTTTAAGATCAGACATGGTTTAGATAGGACACCTAGAGGTGCTCAAAAAAGATTTTAGTAAAGTCGACGACGACGCAAACTGGTGCGTGAGACACGCTTTGCGTTACGTTTTACGGCAGCTGCAGCTTTACGCTTACGAATTTCGGTAGGTTTTTCATAAGCCTCGCGACGACGAACTTCAGTGACTGTTCCAGCTTTTTCGCATGATCGACGGAAACGTCGCAAAGCGAAATCAAAAGGCTCGTTTTCTTTTACTCTTACACCAGGCATATGATTAATGAATATACTTTATTGAAAAATGAGCCGCGATTATACAGTTGGGGTTGTGAATATCAAATTACTAGACTGGATATAAGGCCTTATAGTGAGTATCTACCTAATTTGATGATGTACCTGGGTGGCTAAATGGCGTGATAATGCGACTATGCGTGTACTTGGAATAGAAAGTTCTTGCGATGAGACGGCTGTAGCAATTATCAGTGAATCATCCGGCTTATTAGCAAATAAGCTTTATTCTCAGATTGAGCTGCATAGCCCCTATGGCGGAGTGGTGCCTGAATTAGCTTCTCGAGATCACATTCGTAAGCTCGGCCCGCTGGTTCATGAAACACTAGCAGAGTCCAAGTTGGAGTTGGCTGATATTGATGCGATTGCTTATACCTCGGGGCCTGGGTTGATGGGTGCATTAATGGTCGGTGCGGGGTTTGCACGTAGCTTAGCGTGGTCGATCGATAAGCCTGCTATTTCAATTCATCATATGGAAGCGCATTTATTAGCGCCTTTAATCGAAAATATTTCTCCTAACTTACCTTATGTGGCGTTACTGGTCTCAGGAGGGCATACCTTATTGGTGAAAATTGATGCATTAGGAGATTACACTATATTGGGTGAAAGCATTGATGATGCAGTGGGCGAAGCGTTTGATAAAACGGCACAGCTACTTGGTCTACCTTACCCGGGTGGACCTCATATCGCTAAATTGGCAATCCAAGGTAATGCAAAGCGTTTTAATTTTCCACGCCCAATGACCGATCGACCCGGACTGGATTTTAGCTTTAGCGGTTTGAAGACGCATGTGTTGAATACATTAAGGGGACTGCAAAAGAACCAATCTTCGATTGATGATCAAACACGTGCAGATGTGGCCTGTGCATTTGAAGAGGCTGCAGTGGACACATTAGTGATCAAATCATTACGCGCATTAGAGCAAAGTAATGCAAACACATTAGTTGTTGCGGGTGGAGTAGGTGCAAATAAAAAATTACGTCAGCAACTAAAAGAGAATTTGGCTAAGCGAGGCATGGAAGTATTTTATCCTGCTCCAGAGTTCTGTACGGATAATGCAGCAATGGTAGCGCAACTAGGTTTATTGAAACTAGCCGAGCTACGTGTTCAGGAGACTATCCCGGCCCAAGAGTTACAAATAAAGGTGCAGCCGAGATGGTCATTAGAAGCAATTTAGATGTTTACTTTGATTTGCCGAGTTTAGATTCAGTACCGCTCAATAGATTTTGAATATTGCTGTGGTGCCGCCAAAAAACAAATAAAGTAATAATTACCATAGAGGCAAATAGCCAAATATTATCAGTCCAAAACCAGCTAATAATGGAAATCAGTAGTGTGGCGATCAAGGCAGAAAGAGAGGAGTAGCGAAATAGTAGAGCAGTGAGTAACCAAAGCACAATCCACACAACACCAAGTAACCAATCAAACCCAAGAAGTACACCCAGCGTGGTTGCTACGCCTTTACCACCCTTGAACCCATAATAAAGTGGATACATGTGCCCTAGTAATGCTGCTATGCCGGTCGCAGCAACTAATATAGTGCTGGCGGTGAGTAAGTCGACTGCGAGTACAGGGAGTAAACCTTTGAGTAAGTCACCTGCCAGCGTTATAACTGCGGCAGTCTTGTTACCTGTGCGTAATACATTGGTTGCACCTGGGTTACCTGACCCTAGTGCTCTGGGGTCAGGTAAACTGAATGCCTTGCTTACTATAATGGCGCTATTTATCGAACCGAGTAGATACGCGCCAATAACCATAAGTATCTGAATTGGAAGATTGTCCATAAGTACGATGTCTACACTACATGTTTCAAAATTTGGCCAAGCCGATCATGGACCCGTATTGGTATTGTTGCATGGATGGGGCTCGAGTTCGAAAATCTGGCAGCCATGCATTGATCAACTTGCTGAAGAGTTGCACGTTTGGTGTGTAGATTTGCCAGGACATGGTAAAAGCCATGACATATGCTGGGATGGGAGTGTTGATCAGGGAGTGGCGTTATTGGCAGAAGTGCTTCCGCCATATTGCGTGCTGATTGGCTGGTCGTTAGGTGGCGTATTTGCTCAGTTATACATACATCAGTATCCCGAGCGAGCTCAAAGTCTGATGTTAATCGGTAGTACTCCAAAATTCGTATCGGCGAGTGACTGGCCGCATGCGATGCAAAGAAGTACATTCCAGCAATTTGTAAAACAGTATGATACTTCTCCACAAGAGACGTTGAAGCAATTTATTGCGTTGCAGGCATTACATGGGAAGTCATTCAAACAAATAATGCTAAATCTGGAACAAGCGTCTTTTAGTCATCAAGCTGATCTGAACTCTATCAATATTCGCTGGGGGTTAGATTGGTTGTTAGAGGTTGATTTGCGTAAAGCATTTGCCGCAATGGAACTGCCAATCGTAATGTTTCATGGAGAGAATGATCAGGTTTCACCAATTCAGGTTGCGAAGCAAGCTGCAGATACGGGCAAGCAGGTGACATTATGCAACCTAGCACGGGCTGGACATGTGCCATTTTTATCACATTCGGTAGAGTTTATTGATCAAGTGAATCGGATGTATGCTGATCAATAAAATAATCTAATGTTAAATAAACAACTAATAAGTAAAGATTTTTCGAAAGCAGCAGATACCTATGATGCTGCTGCGATTGTGCAGCAAGAAATTTGTAACCGAGCCATTGAGCGGTTGCAAATGCTAAAAGTAGATCCTAATACCATTTTAGATATAGGTTCAGGTACAGGTAAAAGCACTCGAGGATTACAGAAGCAGTTTCCTAATGCTCATGTAATTTCGAGTGATGTAGCTTTACCTATGTTGATGCAGTTGAATCAAATGCAACCGCCCTTACAACAAGTTGCTTCAACCATATGCTGTGATGCCGAACAAATATCGATTAAAGATGGATCCGTTGATTTAGTCTTCTCGACCTCAACTTTTCAGTGGTGTGAAGATCTTCAGCAAGTATTTGCTGAGTGCTGGCGAGTGTTAAAACCCGAGGGGGTGTTAGTGTTTACTACTTTTGGGCCAGATACGCTATTGGAACTGCGCCATAGTTGGGCGCAAGTTGATCAACAAGAACATGTGCATAGTTTTTTAGATATGCACCATATAGGAGATCTGTTGTTAGCGTGTCATTACGGTGACCCAGTGGTGGATATGGAGGTAATAACCATTGAATATCGAAAAGCTCGGCACTTATTGCGCGACCTAAAAGATACTGGAAGCCGTGGAAAGTTCGTTGCTGAAAGCGTATCTGGTGGTTTGACGGGGAAAGGTAAATTTCAGCGATTTGAAGATGCCTATGAACAATATCGACTAAAAAATGGCTTATTGCCTGCAAGTTATGAAGTCATTTATGGTTATGCACGTAAGTTACCGTCAAAATTTAAACATATGGCTTCAGGAGAAACCGAAATTCACATACCTCTAGATGAAATTAAATAGTCGTGATTAAAATATATTTTAGATAATCGATATTTATACCAATATAAGGTATGAGTTTTGTAGAGGACAAGTATCCCAATTGCCCTGCATGTGCGGGAATGACATTTTCTAATGGAGGGATACAATTAGACACATTAATATAGCCTAATACATTAGTATCTAGCCCCAGCATTACTAGATTTGGGTTTGCGAACTAAGAGATTTATACTTTGGCCACTATTACTGATATAGATCATGAACTAGCCGCACCAATGCAATTTATAGTTCGGCGTAATCAATCCTTATCTTGGCGTGGCAATAAGCTTTTTATTTATTTTATGGCTGCAATATCATTTGGTATAGCAGGTATGTTTGCTTTTAAAGGCGCATGGCTAATTTTGCCATTTGCAGGATTGGAAATATTAGCGCTTACAATAGGTCTATATATGTGCAGTTTGCACGGCAGAGATCAAGAAGTCGTCACAATAGATGACGACTTAGTTAAAGTAGAAAAGGGTAGGAAAAAACCTAATGAAGTATGGCAATTTGAACGAGCTTGGGTAAGTTTGGAGTTAATAAACTCACCTATACAAGGTCATCCAAGTAAATTGGTTATACGATCAAAAGGAAAGGTTACAGAAATAGGGAAATGTTTAACTAATGATGAGCGTAAAAGTTTGTCCGATTCATTGGCGAAAGCACTACATAATACTTATACATAGTTAGTTTTTTTGGCAGGTAAATTAAAATGAAACAAAAATATCTCATACGTTCGGCCAGTTCATTGCTAGGCTTCATGGTTATAACTTCTCAAAATGTTTGGGCAGATATACAGCCATACAATATGACTGAGGGTGTCTCGGATATAAGCAATCAGGTATTCGGACTTCATATGTTGATCTTTTACATATGTTGTGTGATTGGCGTATTAGTATTTGGTGCCATGGCGATTTCAATTTATAGAGATCGAAAATCTAAGGGAGTCACTGCTGCAAAATTTCATGAAAGTACCTCCTTGGAATTTTTATGGACGGCCGTACCATTTATTATTTTAATTGGCATCTCAATACCTTCAGCAAAAGTACTGATCGCCATGGAAGATACCAGTGGTGCGGAAATGACGGTTAAGGTAACCGGATATCAATGGATGTGGCGTTATGAATATGTTGATAGCGACATCGACTTCTACAGTATTTTAAAAACACCTCGCGATGAAATTTATAATAAAGCTGAGAAGAACGAGAATTACCTATTGGAAGTTGATAATGAGTTAGTACTTCCAACAAACCGAAAAATTCGTATTTTATTGACATCTAGTGATGTGTTGCATGCTTGGTGGGTACCTGCATTAGCGCTTAAGAAAGATGCTATCCCTGGTTATATTAATCAAATGTGGACGGTAATTGATGAGCCGGGAGTGTATCGTGGCCAATGTGCAGAACTATGTGGCCGTGATCATGGATTTATGCCTGTTGTGGTGCGTGCGTTGCCACCGGAAGAATATGATCAATGGGTATTGGATCAAGAGAAAAAGAATATGGCGAGTTCTAGTAAAGTTAACGATAAAAAAGTCGTAGAAGTTACAGATTCGCAAGTAGCTCTGAATAATTAACAGAGTACACAATTCATTTAGATAATGATTTGTTAGTGAAATAATTTTGTTAAACAATTTGGTTAAATTGTAAAGATTTAATATTTAGGGAGTTTTAGATTATGTCTACCACGACAGCAGATGATCATCACGACGAGCATCATCCATCCGGCATGATGCGTTGGATTACCACTACCAATCACAAAGATATTGGTACTTTATACTTGTGGTTCTCATTCATCATGTTCTTTATTGGTGGATTCATGGCGTTGATCATTCGTACTGAGTTATTTCAGCCAGGAATGCAGTTTGTAGATCCACAGTTCTTCAACTCAATGACCACCATGCATGCCATCATCATGATTTTTGGTGTGGTGATGCCTGCCTTTACAGGCTTAGCCAACTGGTTAATTCCTATGATGATTGGCGGCACAGATATGGCCCTACCGCGAATGAATAATTGGAGTTTCTGGATACTCCCATTTGCATTCACCATGATGCTTTCCACTTTGTTTATGGACGGTGGTGGCCCAGCAGGTGGTTGGACTTTGTACCCACCTCTCTCGTTGCAAACGGGTGATGCGCTTCCATTTGTTATTTTTGCGATCCACTTTATGGGTATGTCTTCTATCATGGGTGCGATCAACGTAGTAGCAACAATCCTTAATATGCGTGCACCAGGCATGACCTTGATGCGCATGCCATTATTTGTTTGGACTTGGTTAATAACTGCTTATTTGTTGATTGCCGTAATGCCTGTGCTGGCGGGTGGTGTAACCATGTTATTGACTGACAAGTTTTTTGAAACCAGCTTTTTCAACGCCGCGGGTGGCGGTGATCCAGTATTGTTCCAACATATCTTCTGGTTCTTTGGTCATCCTGAAGTGTATATCTTGATTCTTCCTTCTTTCGGTGTGGTATCAAGCATCATTCCTACCTTTGCGCGTAAGCCATTATTTGGTTATTCATCAATGGTATATGCAACAGCATCTATCGCTTTCTTGTCTTTCATCGTATGGGCGCACCATATGTTTACAGTAGGTATGCCATTGGCAGGCCAGCTGTTTTTCATGTTTGCGACGATGCTTATTGCGGTGCCGACCGGTGTAAAAGTGTTTAACTGGATAAGCACGATGTGGCGCGGTTCAATGACATTCGAAACGCCTATGTTATTTTCCATCGCGTTTATAATCTTATTTACGATAGGTGGTTTCTCAGGTTTGATGTTGGCAATTACTCCAGCAGATTACCAATATCACGACACTTATTTTGTGGTAGCGCACTTCCATTACGTATTAGTGCCGGGATCAATATTTGCGATTATTGCAGCGGTATACTACTGGTTACCAAAGTGGACCGGTCATATGTATAACGAGTTCTGGGGTAAGACACACTTTTGGTTGTCTACTATTTTCGTAAATGTGACATTCTTCCCTATGCACTTTGTAGGTTTGGCAGGTATGCCTCGCCGAATTCCAGATTATGCATTGCAATTTTCAGACTACAATCAGATTGCAACCATTGGTGCATTTGGTTTTGGTTTTGCCCAACTAATATTTTTATGGCTTGTAATTGCAACTATTCGTGGTGGCGCAAAAGCAACCGATCGAGTCTGGGAAGGTGCGGAAGGCTTAGAGTGGACCTTAACTTCACCGCCCCCATACCATAGCTTTACAACACCGCCGAATGTTGAGGCTGAATTAGGTTTGGCATCACATAAGTAATGGACCAACAAAGAAAATCTGCAGTGCGTACCGCAGTCATCATGGGCTGCGTGGCACTGTTTATTTATGTTGGTTTCTACTTTTTAGTGGCTAGTAGATAAGGTCAAATACATAATTCGTCATGAAGTTGTCATCTAACATTAGTGCATTCAAATTAAGCATATTTGCAATAGCCATGTTTGGCTTCGGTTATGCATTAGTACCCTTATATGATTTACTTTGTGATGTAACTGGTTTAAATGGTAAGTCTGAAAGTGTTACCGAGCAGCAACAAGCTAATTTCGCATTAGATGAATCACGCACTATTACGGTTGAATTTATTACCACTTTGAACCAAGGCATGTCATGGGATTTCAAACCAGAAATTTCTAAAATGCAGGTGCATCCTGGTAAGGCTTATCAGGCAAGTTTCTTTATTCATAATAAGACAAATAGATCTATCATTGGCCAAGCAATACCAAGTGTTGCACCAAGCACCGCTGCAAGACATTTTGTTAAAACAGAATGTTTTTGTTTCACCGATCAATTGTTAGAAGCAGATCAATCACTAGAGATGCCAGTGGTATTTGTTGTGAATCCTGCACTACCTGAGCATATCAAGACGGTGACACTTTCTTATACGTACTTTGATGTTAGTAAAACGGCTAGCACATTATTAAATAATATCGATAACACATAAATTTATTAAGAGAAAACTTATGGCACAAGCAGAAAGTAACTATTTCGTCCCTCATGGCAGTTATTGGCCAATAACTGGATCGATTGCAGTTTGCAGTCTTATGGTAGGGTTTTCCAATCTATTAAATGGTGCGATGTGGGGCAAGCACTTAATGATTTTAGGTGCCGTGATTTTAATAGTTATGTTATTTGGTTGGTTTGGAGATGTAATTAAAGAAAGTGAATCCGGCACTTATAACAATCAGGTGGATACTTCATTTCGATGGGGTATGTTTTGGTTTATTTTCTCGGAGGTTATGTTCTTCGCGGCTTTCTTTGGCGCTCTATTTTATACACGAGTGTATTCTCTTCCATGGCTAGGAGGTGAAGGCACTGGTGCGACAACGAATAGTTATTTATGGCCTAGCTTTGAAGCTATTTGGCCACTCACTGCAAACGGCCCAGGTGAAATTGGTGGTGAATTTCAGACAATGGGCGCATGGGGATTGCCTGCAGTGAATACTGCGCTACTGTTGACTAGTGGCGTGACGTTAACGTGGGCTCACCATGCACTTAAAGCTAACCATCGAGGACAGTTGATTATAGGTTTATTCCTAACGGTAGCGTTGGGTGCAATCTTCATGGTCGTTCAAAGTATTGAATACATACATGCTTACAAGGATCTTGGTTTAACCCTCGGCTCTGGGGTCTATGGCTCAACATTCTTCCTGCTAACAGGCTTTCATGGCATGCACGTTACAATTGGTGCGATTATTCTGTTTGTGATCTTAATACGCTGTATTCGTGGTCACTTTAAGCCAGAGAATCATTTTGGTTTTGAGGCTGCAGCCTGGTACTGGCACTTTGTCGACGTAGTATGGCTTGGGCTATTTATTTTTGTATATTGGGTCTAGGTCGAGAGCGGAGAGTATCTTGGGTTTAAGGATATGACCTAGGCATTAAAATATTAAAAAAAACGCCGCAATAGCGGCGTTTTTTGTTAGTGAATACATAGCTAGTTATCCTGCAATACCATGAGGTTCGATGTAGCCTGCAAAATACGACAGCATCAAAAGTACAAACACCAATACAGAGAAACCAATTCTGTAGGTTAATGCTTTGGCTGTACGGTTTGTTTCACCTTTGTCCTTTACCAGAAAAACCATAGCAGATACGAGGCTACCTATAGCAGCAAGAAAGATTAAAATGGCGATGATTTTTATAGGCATGATAATGAGTGTAGTTATGGTGAATTCATTGTGACAGAAAATAATCGTTGGCGAAAACCTTCATTGTTTATTCTTGTGCTAACGATAGTTGTCGCATCTCTGCTCAGCGGTTTGGGAGTATGGCAGCTACAACGTGCAGAAGAAAAAAAACAAATGGAACTGAACAATAATCAACGCAAGAATGAGCTGCCTCTTGCTCTAGAGTTACCATTTATGGTTGATGAAAATATGCGTTTTCGACCTATACGAGCTGAAGGGAAGTTTATAAACTCAAAGCAATTTGTGCTGGACAATCAGATATTAGACCATCAAGTTGGTTATAATATATTTACGCCATTGCTACTTGATGACGATGAGACTGTTTTGTTAGTTGATCGAGGTTGGTTGCCGTTGAAAGGTTCTCGAGAACAACTTCCTGATATTAATGTCGGCGAAGCACTTCAAGAAGTGATGGGAACAGTATATGTGCCTTACGGTAAAGCTTATAGCTTGGGCACAGTAGATAACGATGGGCTGGAGTGGCCACGGCTCATTCAGTACTTAGATTTTGAGCAATTACAAGAACGCTTGGGTATGAATATTTTACCCATGACTTTACGTATCAATGCTGAACATAAAGATGCCTTAACTGCACAATGGCCATTGGTAGCAATAAGATCAAATAACCAGCTTAGCTATGAGGTCCATATTGGTTATGCAGTTCAATGGTTTGCTTTGGCATTAACGGTATTGGTACTTCTCTTGCTGTTACATTCACCTTGGGTCAAGCATAGATCCTCAAAATAAAATAATTTTATGGAAAAGAAAACTAAAAGTAGAAGTTATTTGCTCGGTTTGTTTGCAGTATTTTTTGGGCCATTATTTTTTGCTATGTGGCTTTTCTATGTGCCCAACAGTTGGTTAAACTCATCCACTCAAAATCATGGTACGTTGGTAGCACCCGCGCAACCACTCGAAAAGTTTGAGCTAGTGTCCTTAGATGGTGGTTCATGGAGTCATGAGGAATTTAAAGGTAAATGGACCATGCTATATATAGGCAATGAGTCATGTGACCTCTATTGCGAAGCAAATTTATTTAAAATGCGTCAAGTGCGTTTAACTTTGGGACGTGATAGTGAACGCGTGCAGCGAAGGTATTTGGGTTTAAAAACAAATGAAAATACAGAAAGTATAACGAAGATATTTGCAAAGTATCCGCGCATGCAAGCGGCATGGTTTAATAAAGTAGCAGTTGATAAAGCATTACCACAATTTCAGTCTTTCCCCATTCACCAAGTCTATATTATTGATCCACTTGGGAATTTAATGATGTGGTACCCGAAGGATGCAACGTCAAAAGGCATGAAAAAAGACCTTAAGAGATTGCTAAAGGTCTCTCAAGTTGGTTGAAATCTAAAAGTAATAATTTGATATGTTTAGAAAGATTGCTCTTTTTTCAGTTTTATTAGGATTAGTTGTTGTTGTGCTTGGTGCCTATGTTCGCTTATCACATGCAGGATTGGGGTGCCCCGATTGGCCCGGTTGCTATGGGCACTTAGTTGGTGTTCCCGAATCAGTGTCTGAGATTGATAATGCAAATGAAACCTATCCACAGCGTGCTGTAGAGTCAGATAAGGCTTGGAAAGAAGTGATCCATCGATATTTTGCTGCGGTCTTAGGTGTATTGATTTTATTGTTAGCGATTTTAGGTATCAAGAATCGCGGTGACCCACAACAGCCGCTATGGCTGCCGATATTTTTAGTTGGCATGGTAATCTTTCAGGCTTTACTAGGTATGTGGACAGTAACGCTTTTGCTTAAGCCTGCTATCGTTATGTTGCATCTGTTAGGTGGTTTAACAATAGTGGCTTTATTATGGCTGTTGGTGTTAAGAAGTTCTAAGCAATCCATGCAACCGGCTACCACGAACACCGATAATAAAAAATTAACTCCAATATTGTATTTAGGTTTAATTCTATTAATTGGGCAAATTGCTTTAGGTGGTTGGACGAGTACTAATTATGCAGCATTAGCTTGCCCAGATTTTCCTACATGCCAAGGTGAGTGGTGGCCTGATACTGATTTTAAAGAAGGTTTTGTTTTTTGGAGAGGTTTAGGGCAAAACTATGAATTTGGTGTTCTAGATAATCCAGCACGAACCGCAATACACCTTAGTCATCGTATGTTTGCAATAGTGGTTACAGTATTTTGGTTATTTCTATTATTTAGGATAATGAAAAATAATGGGTTATCAGCAAATGTGCGTCAGCTAGCGCCGATAACGTTGTTATTTTTACTGGCTCAGGTAGTGCTAGGGGTTTCAAATGTAGTCATGAGTTTACCGATTAGCATTGCAGTCATGCATAATGGTGGAGCAGCATTGCTGCTGCTCAGTGTTGTCACATTGATTTATTATTCTCGCTCAGAGTGAAAATATAATTTGTAAACGAATATTAAAGGTTAATTTGCAACTACTGCTGCTTTAAGCTTTTTAATCGCATTATTTTCAAGTTGTCGTACCCTTTCTGCCGAGACTTGGTATTTTTCTGCTAATTCATGCAGAGTAGTTTTCTTTTCAGCTAACCAGCGTTTGGAAATGATGTCACGACTACGCTCATCTAGTTCTTGCAGCGCAATTTTTAGTTGATTGTTTTGGTGGGTTTGCCAATCATGTTGTTCGGCATGTAGCTCTGGAGTATCCGTGTCATTACTTAAATACGCGGCGGGAGAAGAGCTTGTGAAGTCTTCTTCATCAACGCTTTCTGGTAAATCAAATCCCATATCAGGGCTATTAAGGCGTTTTTCCATTTCCAGCACGTCCTTGGTTTTCACGCCAAGCTGCTCAGCAACCGTTTCCACTTCTGCATGGTTCAACCAAGCAAGTCTTTTTTTCTTGCTACGTAAATTGAAAAATAATTTACGCTGAGCTTTTGTGGTGGCGATTTTAACTATTCTCCAATTACGAAGAACGTACTCATGTATCTCTGCACGTACCCAATGTACGGCAAACGAAACTAGCCGCACACCTTTATTTGGATCAAATTTTTTAACTGCTTTCATCAAGCCTACATTGCCTTCTTGGATGAGATCAGCAATTGGAAGCCCATAACCATTATATCCGCGCGCAACCTGTACCACGAAGCGTAGATGGTGAAGAATCAAAGTACGAGCCGCATCAAGATCATTTTTTTCATGTAAGCGAATAGCCAGAGCATGCTCTTGCTCAGCATCCAGTACAGGAATTTGATAGGCAGACGCAATATAGCTATCTACATTAGCTGTGGATACGCTTAGATGAGTCTGTGGTGGCATAATCGTCTTTGTCATATACGGTAGCTTCCTCTCAAAAGATTATTATGAATAAGCTAATTTTAGCACTCTTGGTATTAGAGTGCTAATCTGCAAATGAGTTCAATTCGTTGATTTACCTATGTTTTGGATAATGTAGCAATTAAGCCGATATTTGGTATTTTTCGCTTCAATTTACCACCTAAATAAGCATAAATTTTATTTGGTTAATATAGGTAAAATTGTAAGGATTTTGTGCAAGTTTTTTCCTACTTGGAAATTTCCAAATCTATGCAGAACTCTCACGATTTGGATTTATTCATCTCGTTTGTTGTTACGTCGCTTACTAAGCACGCTTCACCCAGTAACCTATTGTTTCAAAATACTCAATCAGTATCTTTGTTGCCACACAGGCGTTGAGCAGTACTCAGATAGGAACAAGTTTGAGGGTTAATCCATAGAAAAGTTTCAGGGTCGAATAGCGATCCCTTTATCGGTCTAAATTTAGACTTTATCTTTTTCGTTTACGCCTAAAAATACATAGCTATAAAATTTAAACCACATTTACGTATCTAAAATATAAATACATGCCTGGCGTACAAGTAAGCAAATCAGATCTAGCACACATCTTTGGTGTTGATCAGCCCACTATTGATCATTGGATTCAAAGAGGTTTACCTTATATTCGCAAGCGTTTAACAGGAATACCTGTGGCTCATAATGAACGTGAGCTAGTTTTTGATACTGCAGATGTTATTAACTGGCGGCTTTCAGTTTCTAACCTAGAACAAGAATGGTAACGCATAAAGAATGGTAACGCATAAAGTTCATTCAACTGGTGTTACGCTTTAAAACGTATTCCTAACCTTACAAAATTCCTTTTACACTTTAAATGATAGTTTGATACTAAAATTCTACTATCAAAAATTCTACAATCAGATCGCAATAGCATTATGGTAGCTTAGCTCGGTTGTATTTTTGCGATTCGATGTCCTACTGCCAACCAAGATCCAAACAAACCTAGAAAAATACTACTCCCTACTAAAGAAATGCTTTGTGTGAAGCTTGGTAATTTTAATACAAAGTCGCTATTGTACAGCCCAATTAGTTCCTGAGCGGGTTGTTTTATCACTAATAAGACTATAAAAACTAATAAAAGCGCGAGAACTCCACCCAACAGACCAAACCACATGCCGCCATATAAAAATGGTCGGCGAATAAAACGGTCACTTGCACCGATTAATTTTGTTACTTCAATTTCAGCACGTCGATTTTCGATATCTAATCGAATACTGTTGCCCACAACTAATAAAACCGATAAACCTAACATGATGCCGACTGCAGTAATTGCGCGGCGGATAATATCAGTTATAGCTTGCAAGCGTTGTAACCATTGCATGTCCAATTGCACCTGTTCGACATTAGCTAATGTCTGGAATTCGTTTTTAAGCTCGTTTAAAGGCTCAATTTTTTTGACTGAGTCGATAGGTGTCACCACTAACGTTGGTGGTAAAGGATTACTTGGCAAGCCTTCTAGCAATTCATCAAACTCGCTAAGTTTTTTGAATTCCTGTAGTGCTAAATCAGCGGGTATATATCTAACTGTACTTACTTTGGCATGATCATTGAGTTTATTTGTTAATTGCTCAATTGCTGATTCAGGTGTTTTGGAGTGTAAGAAAAGTGAAATTTGGCCTGCATTGTCCAATTTATGCGTAACGGTTTGTAAATTATTAAGCAGCACATACAAGCATGCCGGTAATGCAAGTGCGATAGCGATCATTAATAGAGTGAAACTGCTTGCAAATGGTGTTCGATAAAGCTTGCCTAAACTAAATAGAAGTACACGTGCATGGTCGCGCACATATGCACGCATGCGTGTTTTTAGATTGGGTTTGGCGAGAGGCTGCTGACGCTTTGCTGTAGCCATATGTTAGTTTAAGATTTCAAAGTCTTGTGCGCTATGTGTTTTCTGAGAGTCGATACACTCTCCTGCACGTAGGCGGATAATACGCTTTTGCATGCGTTTAATGAGTTCTAAATCATGGCTGGCAATCAATACAGTCACTCCCACTTGGTTGAAGTCACTAAACAAACGCATAATTTCAGCAGAGAGTTCCGGGTCAAGGTTGCCGGTAGGTTCGTCAGCCAACAAAATAGCGGGTTTATGAACCACTGCGCGCGCGATGCCAACACGTTGTTGTTCTCCACCCGATAAGGTGATTGGCATCATCTGTTCTTTGTCTAATAAGTCTACTTTGTCTAATGCGGCACGCACTCTGCGATTAATATCTACTTGCGCGAAACCTGCAATTTGCAAGGGCAGTGAAACATTATCAAAAACATTACGATCATGTAGTAAATGATGGTCTTGAAAAACTACACCCATATGTCTGCGTAATGCGGGCACTTTGCGTTTTGGTATTTTGGTAATATTCTTTCGATTGATGAAAACTTGTCCGCGAGTTGGTCTTTCAATGGCTGCTATAAGCTTTAAAAGCGTGCTTTTACCAGCACCAGACGGGCCGGTTAGGAAAGCCATTTCACCTTGCTCAATGGTTAAATCCAGGTGTGTTAATGCTTCACGGTTTCCCGGATAACGTTTAGTAACATTTTGCAGTTCAATCATTATGCGTCATGTCTACTTAAATGGTCATGTTATAATCAGGTAATTTCAGCTGTAATCGGTTCACGACCCAGTAGGGCGCCAGCATATTGGTGTGCATTAAATACACGTAGATCCTCTAC
Source organism: uncultured Gammaproteobacteria bacterium (assembly GCA_937922735.1). Classification (GTDB taxonomy): domain Bacteria; phylum Pseudomonadota; class Gammaproteobacteria; order UBA4575; family UBA4575; genus JABDMD01. The sequence goes on from CALAJL010000095.1 coordinate 16,722, forward strand.
CGCTTCTCCCACTCCAATATAGCGAATAGGGATCTGTAATTTATCGGCAATAGCTAAAACGATTCCACCTTTTGCGCTGCCATCTAGTTTCGTGATAGCTATGCCTGTCACACCTAATGCCTGATGAAATTCCTTAGCTTGATTAATCGCATTTTGTCCCGTGCCACCTTCAAGAACTAGTAGAGTTTCATGTGGTGCTTCTGGTTCAATTTTTTGGAGCGCACGTTTTATTTTTTGCAATTCTTCCATTAAGTTTTGTTGTGTGTGTAAGCGGCCCGCGGTGTCGGCAATCAGTACATTAACATTACGCGCTTGGGCGGATTGATACGCATCAAATACCACAGCGGCACTATCGGCACCACTTTTTTGCGCAATAACAGGGGCATCGATTCGTTTGCCCCATTCTTGTAACTGCTCTACGGCTGCAGCTCGAAAGGTATCACCCGCTGCGAGAATGACTGATTGGCGATATTCCACCAATCGCTGTGCAATTTTGCCTATGGTTGTGGTTTTGCCGGCACCGTTAACGCCAACCACCAGCATGGCAAACGGTCGTATTCTGCCCATTATCAACGGTTTGTTGCACGGCAGTAAAATCTCCACAATGCTTTCCTGCAGTGCATCATATAGAACTTCAACGTCGGTGAGTTGTGTGCGACTAACTCTCTCTACTAGGTTAGCGATAACTTTATTGGTGGTTTCAATGCCTACATCCGCCATTACCAAACGATCTTCAATCTCAGTGATTAAATCATCATCTAGCTCTTTTTTGCCTAGTACAGCTGATGCCAAGCCTTCCGTTAAGGCTTCGCTAGTTTTTGATAACCCATTGCGTAGGCGTTGAAAAACCCCTGTGTCGGTCATAAAGCAAACTCAGTCATAGATTTGGAACGAATGTTTATAGTATGGTCTAAGAAATACTGCTGTATATAAAACGGCGCTAATCCTAACATCAAGTACATACACACGTAACAAATGAAGCTAATAAAATTTTTACCGCTACTATTTATTTTGGCAAGTTGCACTAGTTTATCTGACAAAGCTGTGGTTGCTCCAGAAAATGATAATATTGATGAAACGGTAGTTGCAGATAACAGTGCTGGAACTACACATGAAAAGACCCTCAACAATGGCATGAAAGTGATCGTTAAAGAGGATCATCGTGCCCCGGTTGTTATTTCGCAAGTTTGGTATCGTGTAGGATCAGCACAAGAACATAGTGGCATAACTGGGGTATCGCATGTGCTTGAGCATATGATGTTTAAAGGCACAGAAAAGTATCCTTCGGGAATGTTTTCTTCGATCGTAGCCGAGATAGGTGCACGTGATAATGCATTTACTGGCCGCGATTACACTGCATATTATCAATTAATGGGTAAACAGCATCTAGAAACAAGTTTTGAGTTGGAATCAGATCGGATGTTGAATCTGGTTTTATCGCCGGATGATTTTATTAGCGAGCTTGAGGTGGTCAAAGAAGAGCGTCGTCTTCGTACGGACGATAATCCGAATGCACTTGTTTACGAGCAACTATTTGCTACTGCGTTTATTAATAGTCCATATCACCATCCGATCATAGGC
>CALAJL010000096.1 GCA_937922735.1 uncultured Gammaproteobacteria bacterium
CTTGCCCAGCTTGTGGTGTTGCCGTTAACTCTACGCATTGATTAATTGTCATTGTTGGACAAGCTTGTGCAGTAACAACATAAAAATCTCTATCAGAAGGAACACTTCCATCTCCATTTGGATTTGGAAAGTTGAGCCCTACTGTACCGCCGGCGACCAAATTTGCGGTGAACCTGCTATAACGTGAATAGAATTTTTGTTGCTCATTCATGATCTCTAACAATATTCTTTGCCCATCGGTGCGGCGATTTTCCGTCATTTGGGTTTGGTAACTTGGGTACGCTAAAACAACCAGTATAGATACCACTACAAGCACCATCATTAATTCAATTAAAGTGATGCCTTGTTGCAGTTTAGACAAAATATTGTAAGTAAGTAGCTAGCGAATTTCTGGTACTGCTAAAAGAAAAAAACTATTGGCGAATCTCTTTCCATGAATGTCTACCAAGCAAAGCACCGGTCGCACCACCACTATCAAGATCAGGGTTAGTTAAAATAGACCGCACATCACCATTAGATAACGGAGTAACACGATAATTACCTATAAATGTACTGTCGCTCGGTGCACTCTCAAACCGTGTGCCAACAATAACATTGTTTATACTATCCACAAGATTGAAATTATCTTCGGCATTAAATACACCATCAAAGTTGATATCAAAAATTACATCTGGGGCTATGCCTCCGGTGATTGGATCAACACTCAAGCCGAAGCCTCCTTCAGGTGGTGAACAACTCATGCCATCGTGAGGAATAACGGTATTAAAAAACAATTGACCATTAAATAATTGTAGATTTCGTATGGGGCGTTCACCCGGAAATTGCACATCTGGGGCACTCGCCCCTGGAGAAGGAATATCAAAATCTATAAACCAACCTCGCACTTGATTGGCCCCACTATCATTATAAATTACTGGGTTATCTGTGATTGTTCGAATCACTAAACTTTGGCCAGCACCATCAAGAAAATTACTATCAACAAAAGTGGATAGTGATTGCTCCACTAATTGTGGCGGTGTACTAAATTTTGTAATCGTTGAACTATTACCTGGACTATCTAATAAACCATAGAGTGATTGAATATCGCTGCTTATGGCATCATCCGTAGTGAAGAAACTTCCTGTGCCTACAATTACAACAAAACTGTTCGCAATAGAAGGATTGGCAACGACTGTTGGTTTTGTCGTAATTGGTTGAGGTGTTGCAGAGGCCGACAGATAGCTTGCGGTAAATAATGTGGAATCTATATCCCAGCCAGAAGTGCTAGTGCTACTTATATCTATGACATAAACATTACCCTGCAGGTCGCCTGCATATAGTCTATCTATTGTGCCATTACCATCTACATCGATTCCAGTGACTCCACCTATACCGTTAGGTGTCCCATCTGCTGCAGTTCCCACACCGGTATCGATTTTTATAAAATCCCCCGGATCTGCCCAGCCATCGTAACCTTCATCAATAAATAAAATATAGATTGCTGCATTCCCGGTTGTACTCGCAGCAGCATCAGGCACAGTGTTATTGAAACCGTTACCAAAGATGGCAACCCATTTCTTTTCTCCTGAAATACTATCATTAATATTACTCATGCCGATAACCGGCTCGCTGTAGGTAAAGCCTAAGTCAGCATCATCACTATCGGTAAACTCCCACATAACTGATTCGGTACCCATGCTGCCGGGCTCGGTGATATCCAAAGCAAAATAACCTTGGCCTCCAGCACCTAAACCATTAATCAATACGGATCTCCATTCAAATGAATTAACCGTAGTAGGATTAGGATCGATGAACACATCATTTACACTCGGCGAGGAATCGACATAAAAGCGATGGCTATAGTTTGGATCGGTAAATTCTCCGATTTCATCCAGCAAAATATTTGGGATATAAGCAAAGTTTTCTTGCCCACTGTTCGATGAAAGTGGGTCCGCAAAGAACGCGTGCAACATACCATCATTTGCACCTACATAAACCAGTTCATCACGATTGGTGTTCGCAGTGCGAAATTCAAAATAAGTATTACCCACGGTATTGGGATAAGCACCACCAAATCGATTTGCAAAAGGCGGTTCGCCTACAAACACAGGAGAAGAATGCACAATATCGCCTAACCTGCCACCAGTGGTTACGCCATCTATAGTCGACTGTGTACGTACGCGTAAATCACCAGCATTAAAACTGCTGCCCTCATTTGTATCATCACCACGCAAATAGCCCACGCGTGCCGGTACAATTGGATTGGCCGGATTTGCAGGAGCTGGATTTAATAGGTCTTCTTGCTGTGCAACACTTAAGCCACTCGTGGCTGGGGTATTTGTGATAATAAATTCTCTGCCATTTTGTGATGTAGGCTCATAGGTTAAAATTAAACGCGAGCTCGCAGACTGGCTATCCAGTTCTGTTGCAGCGCTCCATACAAAATCTGGATCACCATTCACATCTACCGCAAAACTACCATCCAAATTTACGCGTTGTGCTGCCAGTTCACCTGAATTGGTTGATAGATTCGCAAAAGCTCTGAACACCAAAGTGTCTTGATTAATATTTTGTGTATTAAATGCCACCGCTGTGGTTGAACCTGAGGCTGAAGCCGCACGGGTAAAGATAGACTCTACTTCTCCTATAACCGAAGGAAAATCAGCGCCTGGTAAAAAAGTAGAAACCAGCTCACCCCGCCCATTGTATGCGGCGTGACGCAGATCATCGATACTGCCTAAAAAAGTCGGCGGTGTTGCATTGGGATCAATCCAGGCCTCGGTTGCGGTAGCGTCTAGAGGGAATGATGTAATCACGCCCGAAGTATTAAATATACCAATCACATTAGTATTTAGATGTTGGTGGATCGCACCTCCGGCCTGAAGTAAAGCTGGATCATTAGGATCACGACTCGTGTCTACGCTAGTAAGTAACACACCGTCATCTAATGCGCCTTGCAAATCATTTTCATAATAAAATATGGCAACATCGGCTAAGGTACTGCTGAAACTATCCGCAAAAGCACCGTCATCAAAGATGGTATCGTTATCACCATCTTCATTTCCTTGCGATGGATCGGGACCGTTATTAAATCCATCGGTAACAATAAAAGCACTGTTTACCTGGCATTCACCACCCGGAGCGGCTAACACTGGGCAATTAACGCTACCCGGGCTTGAAGGACCGCTACTGTTAAATATATCTCCGGCGGCACAGGCAAAATATTTACCGACCTCTTCATAAGAGGCTCTAAGCGGTGACACACCTGAAGAGTCGGCTGCGAATAACGCGTCCAGTAAAGTTCTTTTATTACTGCCAGGCGAAAAAGTCTGTTCTTGTACCGCAACCCTTAAACCAGATCCTGCATTTTGATTGATAGTTGCAAAGCCTACACGTGAAAAATTATTACCAACCACCGCATGACTCGTGAATGCTTTCGCGACATATTCACGTTTTCGATAATAGGTAAACCAGTTTGCAAAGTTTTGTTGTCTAAACACGTCTTGCGTGCTTATTAAGTTCTCGACCTGCTCTCCATCATCAAATATCCCGTCAGCATTTAAGTCATTCCAATCAAAGTATTTAAAACCTGCGCCACTTATACGGTTACCGTTAATATCTAAGCCCGCATTTTCATTCGTAAGATTAATAAAATGTTGTGGTTGATAAGGGTTGTCGGGAGCGTTAGTAATATCTGCGTCGCCATATTCATTGCCATTGATATCTACACCTGCCCACGGTACATAGTTTTTATTGGGATCAAAATAAAGTGGATTAAATGTTGAATTACGAAAACGGAACGCGTCATCAGCGGCTACGTAACAGTTTTCGATTACAGTATCGTCCAACAAACTTGCATCTGTTGGAAAAAAGGTATCACTTGGAAATCGAACCGCATATAGATACCCACTCACATAATCTTCACTTGGGGTTGCCGTAGCGGGGTCCACATAAACTTCACAAGATGCAGGCACGCCGCCCTCGGGCACTCTATGAATGATACCCGCAGTGTTGCACACTCCATCTACAGCGGGTGAACAAAACGCACCACTATTATCATCAATTTGGGTAAGCACCTCCCAATCCATACTTCTCGAATCATCTGTTAGAATAAAGATATTGGGCGGCACCGCAGGCGTAAGTTCCAACGGAAAATCTGAAATGTTTAATGATCCAGCGTTAACCGTACCTAAACATAACAGACACACAAATAATGCTGTAGCTGTAGCCTTAGCCAAGCGTAAACGTTTTTGAATCTGTAAACACATAACTCTAGTCACAGCGCTTAAGGCGCACCATAAATCGATTGCAAAATTACTTCCGTGTTATCGCTGCCACCTGTGCCTCTGGCGGTAATACGATAAAGTTGCACTGTTTGATTTGCTTGATTTTCACGGTAATTTTGTGCAACTAAGTTGGGCGCAACGCTAGTTTCTGAAATATGTTGGATCACATAACGTGGCGCGTTATCTACATTACTTGGATTGAAGCCTGAATGACTGCGCGAATCTCCCGCATTCCAAGCTAATGTTTTCCATAATTCATCATTTGAATTATCGTATAGGCCATCATTACCATCAGTATCAAATGCTGTTGGATTAATCACGTTATTATCTAAAAATGTTTCTGCTGCCTTTAATGCAGCCTCCGCAGTTTGTAATGCAACCAAACTATCCCTCGTATTACCGGCCATCCGTTCTTCGAGTGTGGAACTTTGCATACTGGTAACCGCAATCAAAGACATGACTAATAACATCATCAAACCAACAAATAAAACTGCACCTACTTGTTTATTAAGATTCATTTTTAATTCGCCACTCTATTGCGTAAATTAATCGTAGTGTTGGCTACATATCGCAATCTACGGTCACCTGCGTGAGACGGATTTGAGGTGTCAGAAATTAATGTGCCGGCAACGTTATAGATGTTAGTATCCGCCTGAGTTGTAACTTGCTCCCCAGTGACCATTAATAACCCAATACGCACGGTAATTACATTTTGCCAATTGACTACATTATCTGCAGTCACGTAACGGTCAACAACCAAGTCATTATTTAACGTGTCTTCCCCATAAAGAATTTGCATAGACTCGACGCCTTCCAATAACTCTTCTTCTCGCATTTGTGCAACTTCAGTGCCCGCTCCATTATCTCTAGCTTCAAAAGATTGTCTCTTTAAAGATCTAACATTTGGGTTTTGTTCACTGTTAGCGATGTAATAAACTACAGGTTCATAGGCTGCAATTTGCGCGTCCGCGCCATAATTGCCAATATTTGAGATTACTGTAGCGTCGTTACCCGGAATAATATTTGCAGCATTGTTATAGCTAACGGCTTGAACTCCTGTTGCCGCATTCGAGACCTGAAACATAGCAGCCTGACGAGGATCGCAAACTATTCCAATGCTACCTCTATCAAAATCACTATCCGTAAAATTATTTTGCAGTGTGAACGTATTTGCTGTCGCATCATGCGAACTGAGGCTTGATGTGTATAAGCTGGCTTTTAAAATTACGACTGCATCCGTACCTGCAACGCGGTCTCCTGCATTAGTGCCGACTGCAGGCAAGTCCGTTGGAAACCCACCTGCACTACCATCATAGCCACGAATACCAAAATTAAAATAATCCAGAAACCAAGCGTTATTACCAGTGGTTGCGTTTTCGATAGCGTTTCTAGTTAATGGAGGGAAACGACACGGCAAATAACCTGCCATACGTATATCGCTAGACATAAAATCCAAACTAAAGCGTAGACTTTCTTGTAGTCGAGATATGTTATCGGTCATGCGATAACTTTGTTTGTTGCTGACATACATAGCAGTAACACCGCTTACTAAGAACAAACCAAGCAACAATGCAACCATAAGCTCAACTATAGAAAAGCCTTGTTGTTTACTTGAATGAATCATAATTCAGCCATCACCATTACATCTTCAGGCGTTGCATTATCGCGCTCGTTCCAAGTCACCGTAATAGTGAATACGTTGCCATTGCGCAACACCGTGCCATCACCGTTAGGCAAAATTGGTGTCATATTTAATGGCGCACTACAAGAAGCATTGCCTGCATACATTCCAAGTCCGCATTTCCATTCCGCTAATTCATAGTTGGCAAGCTGCGTAGCAGTACAATTACCTGTTTGACAATTGGGTACTACCCCTGGAATGGCATTAAGCGCAGAATCGTATGCGCCAGCAAGCGCCTCATCACGATTGGCTCGCATCTTATCAATTAAATCATATGCAAATAACGTTGCTTGCGTTCGCAAATACGCATCATGGCTACTTTTCAAACTAAACAATTGCATGCCCGCCATTCCTAACAAACCAATGGATAGTACTGCCAAAGCGACAAGAACTTCCATCAGTGTAAAACCAGTTATCGATTTTGCGATTGATATTTTCATTTTCTTATGTACAAGTAGTTATTGCTGAACCATTAGCGTCTTCGGGTACACCATTTGAAGCAATGTCTGTAAGCCTTGTTCTGCCATTCATGTCTAAAATGATAACGCGCGCTTTAGTAACATCATTATCTTTACAAATAATGAAGTTACCATTTCTATTTGCTCTACCTTTAGCTAAATAGGAAATATCATTTGCACCTGTACTTAAATTTGGATCTATAGAAAAATTAGCAGGAAATGCACTCTGAACAAATATTAATTCTTCAGCGGGGCTGTCTAAATTACCATCATTATTTTCATCTACGAAAACAATCCATCCTTGCTCATAATTACCGCTACCACAATTCACAGCGTCACTACTGTCGCAAAGCTTTACGGGTTTATTACGTTTTACAGCTTCGCTTCTAGCAAAGGTCATACTTGACACCAACGCATTAACATTTGTCGCCAATTGATTTTGTTCAATTAATCGCCCAAAGCTAGGCACACCCAAGGTCAACACGACAGCCACTACAGCGATCGTGATCATGAGTTCTATTAATGTAAAAGCAGATTCGTGTTTTTGCATCTTTGTTTCAAAGTTGCGAACACACGACGTGAAGACACAAGCCAACTCTCATCAAGCAGGCCTATTCCATGTTAACTATCTCAGTGAAGTTGGCCAGAACACCAACGTTCATTCCTTCCTGACTTACCCGCCGCGATATTTCGCGATCTAATTTATATACTAATATTTTATATCTACTAATTTGATTAAGCACATCCTGTGCTTATCACTTAGATTATATCTATTGTATTAGGTTCTATAAGTAAATTCTTGTTCCAATTGAAATGATTTAGGCAAGCATGTATGTCATTGCTGTATCGAGAGTTTTTGTCCTTATAGAACATAAGGATTCTGATCCTACAATCAATAATGGGTCGCACAAATAAAAAACCCACGGTTTTAAGGCCGTGGGTTTAAAAAGCCTGCTTCCCTGTAGGCTATTGCATAAGTATTTTACTGAGCGTAATTTAAACAGTTAGTGAACCGGTTCACGCAATTTATACCATAAATGACCTTGTATCTAGGAAGGTATACCGGCTATCAAATCTGTCACTTTTTGGGAATTTATAGCACTAATTAGCACGCTGCAAAGCGGTCTCAACTTGATCTCGTTTTTCATTGCCGACCAGACAAGTGATAATTTCCAGTGCGAAGTCCATAGCGGTACCTGGTCCGCGTGACGTTAAAATTTTACCATCTTGTTGGACGGCTACACCTGTGATTTCAATAGCATTACTTTCTAACGCTTCCAACACACCGGGATAAGCAGTCGCTTGTTTATCATTTAATAAACCCGCGGTAGCTAAGACTTTTGGTGCAGCACAAATAGCGGCAATGTAATGATCATTATCAACCGCCATCTTTAACACTTCATGAATACGTAGATCTTCATTTAAATGATCTGCGCCTGGCAAACCACCTGGCAACACAATCATATCGAACTCTTGATCCATTACTTGATCAAGTGTGGTATCTGCAAGGAGTTTAGTGCCCCGTGATGCGATGATAGGTTGATCGTCTAAACTTGCAGTGGTTACCTGTACCTCAGCTCGTCGCAATAAATCGATAATTGTGACAGCCTCTAGCTCTTCACAACCCTGAGCAAGCGGGACTAATACATGAGGGATGAGTACTTTTCCCATTTTGATGCACCTGTATTCGCAAATTTTATTGAACGTGCAGTACTAATAAGTTCACTTACTGAAACTACTCGAATTTCTTGATCATCAAGATTAGCAAGTTCTTGTTCCAGTACAGACAAAGTAGTTTTGTGTGGGTGACCAATCGCTAGCGCATAACCTTGTAGTTTAGCAATTTTAATCAATTGCTTAATTTGTCCCCTAACGAAAGTTTTATCGTTGGCAACAGAGTCGAGAAACACATCTCTTCTCACACTCGGGATATGGTAACTCTGAGCAGCATCTTCAGCGACCGTGTTGGCTGTCGTCTTACTATCAACAAAAAATAAATGTTCATCGCGGTTTGCAATAGCTTGCATCAGCCATTCCATATGCAAAGATGTGCTGGTTAACAAACTACCCATATGATTATTGATTCCTTGCGCATAAGGTATAGCGTCAATACTAATTTCAATTGTACGTGTAAATTCTCGCTTCGACATATCAAGTGTAAGCCCACCATGGCCTAGACGCTCAGACCTAGATGCTTGCATGGGTAAGTGCAACATCACTTCTTTGCCCTGTTGGTGCGCTAATCGCGCTAACTTTATGGAGTGTGGGCGCGCCGGAAGAATTGAACATGTAATTGGGTGGGTTGAATTGATTACCTGTTTGCCAGCTTCAAAATTATATCCAATATCATCAATAATAATCGCTATTACTGCAGGTTCAGCCGCAATAGCATGCAACGGAGCAACGCAATGAAGCCCCATCAACAATATGATCAGTCTACGTAATAAGTTATTCAGCACGTATGCTTGTTTGCATGCTTTAGATTAATTTAGAGTTTAGCTTGCTGAGTGTCTGACAAACCTTTCAATACTTTTAAAGCTTCTTCTAAGGCATAGTCCGTTGCATCATCCTTAGTTTGTTTAGGAATAGTTACTACAGACTTTGGCTCTCTAGCCTTTTTATTACCTTCTTGAGTCTCACTCTCAAGATGCCCTTCTAGGTCAGCCTCAGAAATTACACCTAAGGCAGTATTATCTTCATCCGATGATCCTTCTATTTTCAATAGAATGTCTGGAACGATACCCTCATTTTGAATTGATCTGCCATGAGGTGTGTAGTAGCGCGCAGTCGTTAACTTTAATGCCGTACTGTCATTTAGTGGCAAAATGGTTTGAACGGAACCTTTACCAAATGATGTTGCACCTATGATAGTCCCGCGTTCATGGTCTTGCATAGCACCCGCTACAATTTCAGAAGCAGATGCGGAACCTTGATTTATTAACACAACTAAAGGTGCACCCTTAAGAGAGTCACCGGTACTCGCCGAATACTTTAATTCTGAATCTTCTACGCGTCCTTCTGTATATACGATAAGTTCATTATCCTGAAGAAACACATCGGACACACCGACTGCTCCAGTTAGTACACCGCCAGGGTTATTTCGTAAATCTAAAACCAATCCTTTAAGGTCGCCTTCATTTTTCTTTTTTAAACTAGTTAATGCATCCAATAACCCACGAGTTGTTTTAGACTGGAAATTTGAAATGCGAACATAGCCGTAACCCGGTTCAAGCACTCGGTTTCTTACACTACGTACACGAATCACATCGCGTGTCAGCGTTAATGATAATGGAGCATCTACACCCTCACGCACAATAGTCAGCACAATGTCTGAGCCTTTCTTACCGCGCATTAATTTAACTGCTTCTTCTAAAGTTAGACCTTTAACAGACTTATCGTCTAACTTAATAATTAGATCACCTGGTTCAACACCGGCTCGATCTGCTGGCGTATCATCAATAGGGGCAATAACTTTAACAAAGCCATTTTCCATTCCTACTTCTATTCCTAAGCCACCGAACTCACCTGAAGTTCCAATTTGTAGTTCGCGGAATTGTTCTTCATCTAAATAAGATGAATGAGGATCTAGACCGGCCAACATACCTCGGATTGCATTTTTTAATAAATCGCCATCATCAACATCGATTACATAATCTTGTTTAATACGTGCGTACACATCCGTAAACGTACGCAGATCTTCAAGCGGTAAAGCGGCTGCCATTTCTTTATCAGCCCACACATTGTGTGCCATTGCCAAAGTAAGGCCAATTACCACTCCCCAGATAATACCGATGTTACGGGGATGCTTAACATTCATTACCGCTCTCCTAGATTGTTCTTTTGTCACCATTAATACTGCCCATTATGAAAGGAATAAATAGATTCGCAACATATTAGATCGCTTTAGCTGCTCAATCGTTCACGAAAATCACTGTAATATATACACTATATATAAGTTGACGTGCCATCACCCCGACCATCGGCACTAATTCTCGCCATTCCGAGTCAAATATGGGCATTTTTAGGTAATTAACCTCTGGATGCGGCCGCTTTAGCACACCACTTAGCTGGGTTCATTGGGTTGCCTTGTTTTCTAATTTCAAAGTACAGCCCTGGTTTATTGTAACCACCACTATTACCAACCGTGGCAACCTTCTCACCTGCATTGACCCATTCACCAACTTCTTTGAATAAACTCTGGTTGTGCCCGTATAGACTCATATAACCCTCACCATGATCAATAATAATCAGCAACCCCAAACCACGCATCCATTCAGCAAATGCCACTCGACCATGGTAAATACTGCGCACATTGTTACCTTCTCTACTCGGAATAAACACACCTTGCCAGTTCATGCTGTTTCGTGCTGAGTTGCGTTTTTGTCCAAACTTATTACTGGGCTTACCGACTACTGGCCAATACAACTTACCTTGTGATTTATTAAAACCTTCACCTTTATCAACCACAGGTATATCTGCCAAAGCCGCACGAAGTTTTTCTATCAAGTCCTTAAGTTGTTTTGCATTACCTTCAAGACTCGCCAGCTTCTGTTTCTCAGATGTAACATTACTATTTAATGAATTTACCGCAGATTGACGCTGTTTTCGTGCTTGTTCCAACAAGTTTTTCTCATTCAATAAATTCATTTTGGCTTGTTCCACAAGCGTTTGCTCTTGACTAATTTCTACTTGAACGTCATTGACGGACTGTAAAACTTTAGTGGCTTTATCAATTTCCTTAAACCTTGCTCGATGTAGGTAATCATAATAAATTAGATTACGCCCTAATTTTTCGGGCTCTTCTTGATTCAATAACAATTTTAGTTTTTGCTGACCGCCATATTGATATTCAGAACGTATCTGCGCAAATATAATCTCATGATGCTTGGAAAGTTCTTGCTGTAGTTTTTTCTCCTCAACTCGAAGTTGGGAAATTTTCTCTTCGGTGTTTTTAAGATGTGCTTCAGTTGCAACGAGTTGTTGGTTAAGGTTGCCAATATTCTGTTCCGACTCTCTAAGAAGCTTTTCTAAACCTCCCAATTCACCACTTTGTTGTTCTAACTTTTTCTGTGAATTACGAATTTGTTCTTGTAGCTTAGTAAGTTTTTTTTCTGCTTCTTGTTGTGAGGGCTCAGCAAATAAGACGTCCATGGTTGTCATGGCAATCCATATAAACAGCACTGAGAACATGAGTTTAAGCATTCTGATTATTGCGTATTCGTATCATATCTTTTCTGTATTATTCCGCTTATATCCAACATATATCATCCTAAGTTACTGAATACTATAGTTTATTAATGTATTAGACATTTATAATATTAGCCTATACTATCTAACTATAAGTTTGTACGGAAGCGTAAACCTACAACATAAGGTCCATATGAATATGAGTATAGCTGCAGAAGATCTCATCTCAAGAGAAGAAGATATCGAACAAGCATCACGTTCACTCAAAGCTATGTCCCATCCATTACGATTAAAGATTCTCTGTATATTAGGAGATCGTGAAATCAGCGTACAAGACATTGTTGACAGTGTCGGCACTTCACAAAGCAATATCTCACAACACCTTGCAATTCTTCGTGATAAAGGCATTTTAGCTTCTCGCAAAGATGCCAATCGTGTGTTCTATCGAGTTGGGGATGAACGTACACTTAGTTTAATTAATATGATGCAACAAGTATTCTGCTCGGCGCATTAGCTACATTTCGTCTTTAACACCTAATATCCTGAATATCTAAGAAGTCCCAATATGCAAGAATATATTGAATTTGCAGGACGAAATGTCTTGTTATTTGTCGCACTTGCAGCGGTAATCGTCCTAATAATTATGACGGAGCTACGCCGAGCCACTAAAGGTTATAAGGAAGTACCACCAGCGGAAGCCGTAAGACTGATTAATAAAGAGGATGCACTAGTATTAGATGTACGAGAAGCAAATGAACTGGCACAAGGTACAATAATCGATTCTAAACACATCGCACTTACTGCGCTACCCGATAAACTCGCTAGTCTATCTAAGGATAAGGACAAGCCAATAGTAGTATTTTGTAAAATGGGTAATCGCTCATCACAAGCCTGCAAACTTTTAATAAAAAATAATTACACGAATGTGTTTGGCTTAAAAGGTGGGATTACTTCTTGGATCAGCGACCAATTACCCATTACTAAAAAATGAGGATAATTATATGAGCACACCTGAAGTTACAATTTACACTGGAAATCGTTGCGCATACTGCAGCGCGGCAAAAAAGATGCTGGATAGCAAAGGCATTTCATACAACGAAATTAACATCCATGAAGATGCTAGCAAGGCCGAGGAAATGGTAGAACGAACCAATCGCCGCACAGTACCGCAAATTTTTATCGGTGATATTCATGTTGGTGGGTTTGACGATATGGCTGAATTAAATACCGAAGGCAAGTTGGATGACATGTTGAAAGGAAATGATTAAAGTCAAAAATAATAGATAAAATATTTTAGGAAAGCACAAAATAATTCAGTCATAATTAGCGATCCTTGAAACTAAATATATTTAAAAATGGCTGACAAACCTGTCCAAAAATTTGAAATACAAAAAGTATATGTAAAAGACGTATCTTTTGAGACGCCAAATTCCCCAAAAATCTTTACTGAAAAATGGAATCCTAAAACCGATGTCCATATTCAAACCGACAATAACAAGCTAGATGAAAAAGTATTTGAAGTTGTCACTACTATTACGGTAACAGCAACACAGGAAGAAAAAACTGCCTTTCTAGTCGAAGTGAAACAGGCAGGAATATTTTTCATTGAAAACTTCCCTGAAGAACAACACAAACAATTATTAGGAAGTTATTGCCCCAATATTTTATTCCCTTTTGCACGTGAAACAGTTTCGGAACTGGTCACTAAAGGTGGATTTCCACAATTATTACTTAACCCCGTCAACTTCGATGCGCTTTACCAACAACATCTCTCAGCGGTTAATGAACAAAAAGATAATCCAGAGCAAATTAAGCACTAATTTATGTCTAGCGCTGCAGTATTAGGGGCTGGATCGTGGGGAACAGCATTAGCGATTCAATTGGCTAATAATGATCTTTCAGTAAAGCTTTGGGGGCATGATGCCGAGCATATAATTGCTTTACAAAAAGATCGTGAAAATAAACGTTACCTTGCTGATAAAATCTTTCCTGCCACATTATCTGCTGAAACATCACTCATTAATTCTATCCAAGACAGTGATTTTATTTTATCTGTCGTTCCAAGTTACGCTATGCGTGAAACCTGTGAAAAATTAAAACCCATAATAAATACCGATAAAATTACCAAAAAATTTATATGGGCAAGCAAGGGGTTTGAAAAACAATCCAAAATGATGATGCATCAAGTCGTAGAAGATGTATTAGGAAATAACATTCAATCAGCCGTATTATCAGGGCCTTCATTTGCTAAAGAAGTCGCTAGCAGTTTACCAACTGCCGTTTCTCTTGCTTCAAGTGATTTAGAATATGCCAATGAATTAGCCACCTATTTTCATAGTGATAACTTTCGCGTCTATGCAAGTGATGATGTTATCGGTGTAGAACTTGGCGGGACTGTAAAAAATGTACTGGCAATAGCATCTGGCATTGTCGATGGCCTGGGATTTGGGGCAAATGCACGTGCGGCTTTAGTCACTCGTGGCATGGCGGAAATGATGCGTTTGGGAGTTGCGCTAAGCGCTAAGCCTCAAACACTTATGGGATTGGCTGGAATGGGAGATTTAGTACTGACTTGTACCGATAACCAATCTCGAAATCGTAGATTAGGCATCGCTTTAGCGCAAGGTAAAACTGCTAAACAATATATGAGCGAACTAGGGCAGGCCGTAGAAGGCTTTCATGCTGCGCAAGTAGTATATGAAGTTGCCAAAGATAATAATGTTGAAATGCCGATATGCCATCAAGTATGGAATGTGTTAAGTGAAAAAGTCGATCTTAAAACCGCTATTGCCCAATTACTTGGCCGTGAAATGAAACAAGAATCTAACTAACCATCATTTAAGATCACTAATAGCGATGTTTATACCTCTAACACATTATTTAAAATTATTTTGGCGCCAAGCTTCATAAACAATAATACCGACAGAATTAGCTAAATTAATGCTCCGAGAAGACTCGTGCATGGGTATACGCAACACGTTACCCACCTCATACTGATCTAGCACACTATCGGGTAGGCCCCGTGTCTCTGGCCCAAATATAAATGTATCGCTGGCTTGGAAACTAGGCACATCGTAATTTGTGCGTCCTTTCGTGGAACATGCGAAAATTCGCCCCGGTTTAAGCGCTTTCAGCATAGCTTGGTAACTTTGATGCTCGGTAACACTGGCAAACTCATGGTAATCCAGTCCTGCTCGACGAAGCTTTTTTTCATCTAGTTGAAAACCTAAGGGATGAATTAAATGAAGATCACAACCCATATTGGCGCATAACCGTATAATATTCCCTGTATTCGGTGGAATTTCTGGTTCGTACAAAACAACATTAAACATTATTAATGACCTAATCGATGAAAGAGAATAAAAAATTAAAAATAGATTTTTGTGGGCTAGAACTTAACTCTCCACTGGTTTTATTATCTGGCTGTGTGGGCTTTGGTGAAGAATATACCCGTATTGAAGGATTCTCCAACACAGATGTAGGAGCGATATGCCTAAAGGGCACCACAGGCGAACCTCGCTTTGGTAATGCACCACACCGAATCGCTGAAACACCTGAAGGCATGCTCAATGCCATTGGCTTACAAAACCCTGGCGTTGATTATGTCGTTAATGACATTTTACCTAATCTTGATTTTACTGAAACGCGATTCATTGCCAACGTCTCTGGTTCAACCATTGAAGAATATATCGAAGTTACACAAAAATTTGATGACTCACCGATTGATGCAATTGAAATAAATATTTCTTGTCCAAACGTAAAAGAGGGCGGTGTTGCCTTTGGAAATGATCCTGACATGTCTGCACGTGTAGTTGCTGCGTGTCGTTCAGTAACTAAAAAACCGATCATCACCAAACTATCACCAAATCAAACAAACATTCAGCACAATGCCAAACTATGCATAGAGGCAGGAAGCGATGCTTTTGCAGTCATTAACACTGTGATGGGCATGGCAATCGACATACATAAGCAGCAGCCCATCATTCACAATAATCAGGGCGGTTTATCTGGTCCGGCCATCAAACCCATCGCTTTACTAAAAGTGCATGAGGTGTATCAAGTATGCAAACCGCATAATATTCCAATCATTGGTCAAGGTGGTGTGGTAAATGCTACCGATGCAATAGAGTTTTTATTAGCGGGAGCAACCACTGTAGGACTGGGCACAGGCTTGTTCTACGATCCATTATGTTGTAAAAAAATTAATGATGGGATAATCGAATATTTAGACCAACATAACCACCAATCTGTAAACGAAGTGATAGGGGCTTTAAAGATATTTTCTGATTAGAAAATAAATTACATTAATGTAGTCCAATAAACATTGAAGTTTAATCAAACCCGGTATTTGGCAATCAATTCAGCATAGCACCACGTTAGTTTATGCTGTGAATAAACTAACGACTTAATAAATTGGTGAGTAAATCAGGAATTAGATTGATTATCAGGATCTATCCCAAAGGCATCCATACGTTCTCGCCAACGTTTGTTGGCTAACATCTGCATATCTTCCACCGTATCTGACTCATCAACAATCTCCAGGCCAATCAGTGTTTCAATAACATCTTCAAGCGATACTAGCCCTTGAACGGTTCCAAATTCATCCACCACAAGAGAAATATGACTTTTCTCATGCATCAAACGATCATATGTATCCGAAGCTGATAACTTATCTGATACCACAAGAAAGTCACGCCTGAATTCAGAAAGTTTTCTATTAAACTCATCTCTAGCCTGCGCAATCATCAAGTCATTTTTTAAAACATAACCCTTTATATCATTCACATTTTGTCCATAAATCGGAATGCGTGAAAACGGTTTTTCAGAATTGACTGTAAAAAATTTCTCAACCGTCATGTCTTCATGTGTTGAGAATATCACCATGCGAGGCGTCATAATATCGCGTACCGAGAGCCGGTTTAGCTTCATAAGGTTGGCAATAATTTTATGCTCCTTACCATCCAGCAAACCCTCTTGCTTGCCAATTTTTGCCATAGCAGTAATTTCATCTCGACTGAAAGTAGATATGTCTGCATTAGAAGGCGAAAGTAAACGCGTTAATTTTTCTGACAACCAGACAAGTGGATAAAGTATTTTTGTCAGCCAGGTAATTAGCATTCCCATTACTGGGGCAAGTTGTTTCCAATATGTAGCTCCCAACGTTTTAGGGATGATTTCAGAGAATATGAGAATCAGCAACGTGAGTACTGCAGAGGTTATACCTAGATAACCATTACCAAATACGATGGTAGCTTGTGCTCCAACTCCTGCAGCGCCAACTGTATGCGCAATCGTGTTTGCAGTTAGAATAGCCGCTAATGGGCGATCAAGGTGATCACGCAGTTTTTTAAGCATTAGTCCACTCGACTTATTTTTCTGCTCAAGGGTTGCAATATAGGAAGGCCGTATAGAAAGCAGGACAGCCTCTGCAATAGAGCAAAAAAACGAAACACCGATCGCTAAAAATAAATAAAATAATAAAAGAGTCATTATTGTTATTTTTTCTGTTATTTAATCATGAATAAAGCAGGCTGCTGATACTAGACCAATATGCAGATGGAGCAGCGATATAACCTACGGTTCTATCAAAGTTAAAGTACAGTTATTATAACAAGTCTGCAAATACCATACTATTCAAATAGTAAACCACATCATCATTCCAAATCAGAATAACACCTCAATGATATTCTTAGATAGGAGTTATTGCGATTGAGTATATTTCTTGGGAAGAATAATAGTTAAAATACTTGAGTGGTGTTACCGATAATGAAAATAACCAAGATACTTAATAATCAAGTATAGAAAATGAATTTTCTTATCTAGATTATCTTAAGCGCCTAATATAAAGAGATGTATGTCAAGGCGCATATTAAAAATCAGATTCGAGCATATGATAAAAGATATCTTAAAAGGGCAAAAAGATAAGGTCCTATGAATGCTAATTATAGAGCCTTATCTATACGAGAAACTGCTTGAATTATGATTGAAATAATTTCAACTCTTGGATCTTCCTAGTTAATGTATTTCTGCCCCAACCCAACAACTTAGCAGCCTCTTGACGTTTACCATTTGTTTTACGCATCGCTGCTTTAATCATAATCGCTTCGAATTCTGGCATAGCTCGATCTAAAATTGACTCACTTCCTTTGGATAGTTCACGATCAGCCCATTCACCGAGCAATGCCTGCCAACTTGCATCTTCGGTAACAGACATTTCGTCTTTAAGCATTTCTGCTGGCAAATCCTGCATGCGAATTTCATTGCCCGACGCCATTACCGTCAACCATCTGCATACATTTTCTAACTGACGAATATTCCCTGGCCAAGTTAATTTGCTTAAATACTCTATAACTTCATCAGAAACTTTTTTTGTCTCTGTTTCTAATTCACTGGCAGAAGCATTCATGAAATGTTGCAACAATGCTGGGATGTCTTCTTTGCGTTCACGTAACATTGGCAAGACAATACGAATAACATTCAAGCGATGAAAAAGATCTTCACGAAAATCTCCATTTCGCACCCTAGCCTCTAGATTTTGGTGTGTGGCCGCAACGATACGTACATCTGCTTTGATCGGTTGGTGACCGCCCACTCGATAGAAATTACCATCAGACAACACGCGTAATAAGCGAGTTTGTAGATCTGCTGGCATATCACCAATTTCATCTAGAAATAATGTACCCCCATGCGCTTGCTCGAAGCGCCCTTTACGCTGTGTTTGTGCGCCTGTGAATGATCCTTTTTCATGCCCAAATAATTCAGACTCCATTAATTCACGTGGAATTGCAGCCATGTTAAGAGCAATAAATGGCCCCTGTGCACGAGGGCTATTATCATGCAATGCGCGTGAA
Organism: uncultured Gammaproteobacteria bacterium; assembly: GCA_937922735.1. GTDB lineage: Bacteria > Pseudomonadota > Gammaproteobacteria > UBA4575 > UBA4575 > JABDMD01. The sequence continues at coordinate 18,443 of CALAJL010000096.1, forward strand.
ACCAATTCTTTGCCTGTTCCAGAAGCACCATTAATTAACACTGTGACATTGGAATTAGACAATCTACCAATTGCTCGAAAGACTTCTTGCATGGCGGGTGACTCACCAATGATCTCTGGTAATCCATCGACCGGCTCTTCTAACTTAGCAGTAACCACTTCTTCATTTGCTGCTAAACATGCGCGTTTAGTTATTTCTACCGCATCTTCCACATCAAATGGTTTAGGTAAATATTCAAAAGCCCCTTTCTGATAAGCACCCACCGCACTTTGTAAATCAGAGTGGGCAGTCATAATTATGATGGGTAAATCAGGGTGATCAGTCTTTATGCGCTCTAGCAGTTCAAAGCCATCCATGCCTGGCATACGCACATCAGTAAGAATTGCATTGGGCCTTGTAGATTTGAGTTCATGAATAGCAGTAATAGCCGAATCAAACGTCATTACAGGTATTTGTGCTTTTTTAAACGCACGCTCCAACACCCAACGCATTGCTTGATCGTCATCTATTACCCAAACTTTGGAAGTATTCATAACTTTTTCACTTAATTGTTAACATTAAAACGTTGTTCATCGTTGAGAGGAAGCAACACACGAAACTCTGTTTGACCCGGCACTGAATCAAATTCAATCAATCCATCATGCAAGTTAATTAAATTTTGAGAAATTGGTAACCCAAGCCCAGTACCTTCTTCACTGCCTGAGACCATTGGGAAAAATATTTGTGACTTCAGATCTTCTTTAATACCTGGCCCATCATCAATAATACTTATTAAAACAACTAAACGATGCATGACATCTGCCAAGGTATATTGTCTTAAAACACGTGTTTTAACTGTAACAGTGCCACTGATTTCATCTTTATCAGTAAGTCCGCTAATTACAGAACGTACCGCATTACGAACAATATTAAGAATTGCCTGAACTAATAAATCTCGATCAGCATGGATATCTGGAATACTTGGATCGTAATCAACCTTAAATTCAATTCCTGTAGGGGTTTCTGCAAGCGCTAGATGCCGAATATGTTCCAATACATGGTGTATGTTTAGCGGCTTTTTTGCTGGTGTGATATTTGGTCCAAACATTCGATCGACTAGCTTACGCAAACGATCTGCTTCACTAATAATTACATCAGTATATTCCCGCAATGAAGCATCATCTAGCTCACCCGCGAGTAACTGTGCCGCACCGCGTAATCCTCCAAGTGGGTTTTTTACTTCATGAGCTAAACCACGCAACATATTTTGCGTAGCTTGCATCTCTGATAACAGATGTTCTTCTCGACTAATTTTTACCATACGATCAACTTGTGAAATTTCTAGCATGCATATCATTTCTTCTGTATTTGTATGCATTGGAGTAATCGAACAGTCGATAGTGAAATTACTTCCACTTAGACGTTTCATACACACTTCACGTTGTGTAATAGGATGACCTCTTTCGATAGAGTTTTTTATATG
>CALAJL010000097.1 GCA_937922735.1 uncultured Gammaproteobacteria bacterium
TGCCGCCTTAGCACCATAAAAGGAATATTGAATATTTAAAGCCTCTTGCACGGGTCCCATCATGAACCAAAGATAACCAAATACCGCAATCATTTCGCCAATACTTAAATCTGTAACCAACACCATTGCCATGCCAAGCGCTCTAAAAATATCGAAGCCAACCAAAAATACTGAAAATGACAAACGATTTGCTGCATCACTCTTCCAAGAAAAAGCAACAGAATGATTTTTTAATTCTTCAGCATTCTTTTTTACGCGATCTAAATAGTAAGCCTCTCTATTACTAGCCCGTATTTGCTGAATACCATCCAGGGTCTCTGTTAATGACTGTTGAAATTTCTCAAAAGATTTATTTTCTTTTTTCTTAAGGTCTTTAACCTTCTTACCAATCAACATGGTGATATAAATCACAAGAGGATTGATAACCAATATAAATAGCGCCAACTGCCAGTGCAGCCATATCAATACTGCAGCAACTCCCACTATGGTTAACACTGCAACCAAAAACTTACTTACGGTTTCACCCGCAAATTGATCAACCGTATTTAGATCAGTCACGAACTTGGAAGAAACAGCACCACCGCCCAATGTTTCATACTCCGACATCGCAACTGACTTCAAGCGATTGAGTAACTGATGTCGAATTCGATATATAATATCTTTAGCAACCCCAACAAAAATTTTGGTTTGCCAAACATTCAAAAACAAATACATGATCCTGAGAAGAATACATATTGCTGTTAATACAGAAATATAAAGAAATGGGGTATGCAGTGACTCGGGGAAGAATTTACCAACTGCTGCCACCACTTTACCTGGCTTATCTAATAAAACCTCATCAATTAACAGCGGAATAAGCAGTGGTACAGGAATGCTAGCTAACACAGCTAATATAGCAATAACATGTGCTTTTACTAACTCAGGCTTATGCTTAAGCGCCATATTCAACACATGGCGCACGGTGTATCGTTCAGGAGTTAACTCTAATATGCTTTCAGAATCTTGATTGATACTACTTTTTTCTGTCATATAGGATGAACCTATTAAGCCTGCCCTGAACCGTCTTCCTTTTCTGAATCTTCATCCTGGCTTTGTTTTTCAATATCTGCCCTCACTTGATCCATATCCAAGGCTTTAGTCTTATCAATAACGTCTTCCAATTGTGCAGGTGGCAATGCACCAGCTTGTGAATACAATAATATCTGTTCACGGAAGATCATTAATGTAGGAATGGAGCGAATATTACATGCTTGCGCCAACTCTTGCTGTTCCTCTGTATTCACTTTTGCAAATACAACATCTTCATGGTTTTCAGATGCCGCTTCAAATGTAGGAGCAAATGACTTACAAGGGCCACACCATGATGCCCAAAAATCGATAATGATTATGTCGTTTTTCTCAACAGTTTCGTTAAAGTTATCCTTCGTCAGGGCAGTCGTTGCCACAATTCTCTCCTTTTATTAAAGAAATTTAGATTCCTGCATCGCTTCTTGAAGATGATACAAACGCACCACATGATCATCGATCTCTAAAAGCCGTTGTTTGATATCTGATTGTAGAGGTAACAACTCCGTAAGACGAGCACCTACCCAGCCTGCGTATTCATACCCAGCCGGCAAGGTAGTATAGGGCTTACCAACTTGGGTAATCACTTTTTGCAGCAATGTACGCATTGCCTCAAATTCTTCGGGTAGCTCAACATCTGCTTCCAAATCAAAGTGTTGAACTTTTCCAACCAAAAGCTGATTAGGACGTATATAAGTATCTTCAATATGAATTTTATTTTCGCCATAAGCCGTTATCCCCAACAACCCATCAGGTAGCGTTTCCCAATCTTCAATTCGACATTCTGTTCCTGTCTTATACACCTCGGCTGCTTGACCGGATTCCTTCCCGTTCTTGATAAGCACAATGCCAAATCCATGCTCATTACGCATACATTCTTTTACCATATCCAAATAACGTGGTTCAAAAAGGCGTAACGGCAGTGCACCACCCGGAAAAATAACCGTATTCAGCGGAAATAAAGGAAGCTCATGAAAACTAGAAGACAAGATTTAAGCTCTTTGCTTAATTTCAAAATGATAAGAGCTTACAATTTTACCTTGATTAAGCAGCTTTATCAGCTGTAATTTTATGATCAGCCAGACGTTTGATCAAAGAATGGGCTACAGACTTATAGAACTCAGATTGTAATTCAGTAGACATATCATCCAAATCTGAAGTGGTCAGCTTCATTAGCAACATATCCGTGCTTGCGACAACACTTGTACTGCTATTTTCATTTCTTAATAAACCAACTTCTCCAAAGCAATCACCTTCAGATAACGTTTTAACCGGCTCGTTTAGCTTATATACAATCGCCTTCCCACCAACCACCACATAAAACGTTTGATAAATTTCTCCGGCAGACAAAATAGTCTCGTCTTTTGAAATGCGCAACCAAGTAGCCAAATCAACAAATTCTGACAATTGTTTCTGGCTGAAATCCTTAAAAAATCCAAGCATGCCAGCTTGATCAGTATTTACACGCTTAATAATTTCAGCCTCTTCATACCGTAGCGCAATATCTACACTCCGAATTGCAGTTGCAAAATCTGCAGCTGCTGGATAACGCTGATCCTGTTGCTTTTCTAATGCTTGATCAATAATCGGTTGTATTTTTTCAGCATGTTCCACACCAAATTTTGAAAGTGGTTTTGGTTTTTCATTCAAGATTTTATACATATGGGTGTGAACATTATCCGCTTCAAATATTTTTTCACCGGTTAACAATTCATATAGCACTACGCCAAGTGCATACAGATCAGTACTTGGACTCACCTCTTTCTCTTCAATTTGTTCAGGAGCCATATATAATGGCGAACCAAACAAACCACTTGAAAGAGTATCAATCTCATCTCGAACTTTTGCGATACCAAAGTCAACAATTTTAACATTGCCATCTTTAGTTATTAAAATATTTGCAGGTTTAATATCACGATGCACTACATTTTTACTATGTGCATATTCAAGCGCTTTACAGCACTTAAATATAATATCGATTGCTTTAGATACTGGTAATTCTTCTACTTCGCTCATTATAGTAGCTAAACTTTTAGCTTCTATATATTCCATTACAATAAAAGTTTGACGATCTCCAATTCCTGCATCATAAACCGATACGATATTAGGATGCTGCAGTTGTCCAATTGCACGCGTTTCTAGAAAAAATGAATTCCGCAATTGCTGAGAATTTTCTTCGCCTTCTTGATTTTCAGGAAATTGACTAATCTTAATTGCAACATCACGTTCTAGGAATGGATCATGCGCCTTATATATAGTGCGATATTTTCCTTGATGGATGATTTTATCTAACTGATATTTCCCTATCCGATCTCCAGATGACAGGCTGCGGCGTTTTCTTCTTTCAGTCATAGTATTCACACACTCTAATGCAACGCCTTAGATTCTCGACTAGATAACTGCAAAACCAATTTCTCAGACAAACCATCAAAACTTCCATTACTTAACACCAAAACATTATCTCCAGATTTAATATCACTCAATAAATCTAAAATAATATCGTCAACAGAAGAAAATATTTTTGTTTCAGGCTTGATATTGTTAGTTACTTCTTGAATCGACCATTGCAAATCTTCTGGTTCAAATATAAAAACTTTATCTGCATAGTTAAACGCATTTGCTAAATGATCAACATGAATACCTAATCGCATTGAATTTGAACGCGGCTCAAAAATAGTAATGATTCGACCGTCTGGGCGTTGATCTTTAAAAGCTGAGATCGTTGCCGCGATTTCAGTTGGATGATGTGCAAAATCATCATAGACACTAATTTGATCAAAAGTTCCTTTGTGCTCTAAACGGCGCTTCACACCAGCAAAGGTTGTTAGCGCTTGCAATGCATCTTCTACATACACACCTGCATGTTGCGCGGCTGCTATGGCCGCAATGGCATTCGCAATATTATGACGACCAAACAATTCTAGTGCACCTAAACCACGCGGCTTATTATTTTGCTGTAATGTAAATTGTGAATTTTTCAAATCTATATCATCAGCGAACCAGGTTGCTGAAGCATTAATGGTTGAGAATGATTCAATTGGTGTCCAACATCCCATATCGATTACATCTTGTATGTTTTGATCATCTAGATTGATGATAAGTTTTCCATCGCTAGGTAGAATTCGCACTAAATGATGGAATTGACGCTTAATAGCATCGAGATCGTCAAAGATATCTGCATGGTCAAATTCTAAGTTATTTAGCACCAAGGTATGAGGACAGTAGTGTATAAATTTAGACCGCTTATCAAAAAAAGCTGTGTCATACTCATCTGCTTCGATAACGAAATACTTCGAATCACCCAATCTTGATGAATAATCAAAGTTTTCAGGCACTCCACCTATTAAGAAGCCCGGCTTTAATCCAGCAGATTCGAGTATCCACGCCAACATACTACTGGTTGTGGTTTTCCCATGCGTGCCCGCAACCGCAAGCACCCAGCGATCCTTTAATACATTATCATGCAACCACGCTGGCCCTGAAGTGAATGGAATATGGTTGTTTAATAGATACTCAACCACTTCATTTCCACGACCCATCACGTTACCAACAATAATTTGATCTGGCAGCGGAAAGATATGATCTATTGAGTAACCACTCATCAACTCAATACCCGCCATCTCCAATTGAGTACTCATCGGTGGGTATACATTTACGTCTGAACCAGACACTGTATGACCAAGTTGTTTAGCAATAATAGCTAAACTACCCATAAACGTTCCACAAATACCAAGAATATGTATATGCATCAGCTTGCTACTCTTCCCGCTAAAAATAGCTCAAACACAAAAATACTTAACAACGTATACGCCACGCTAATTGAAATACCATTGCCCAATGATGTAGAAATCGCCCGGCTAAAAATAAACCCATACACAACTACAACCCAAATAAGTAACGCAAAACTTATTAATCTAAATAACATTACCAAGGTTTCACTTAGATCTTCATAAGTTAAAGGATAAATGACAGGCACAGAAATTAAATTAATTAGCGTAACTGTACCCAACATGGCACAGAATGTTTGTATAAATCGCTCTGGGGTTTTAAATAGCAATAATTTTGTAAACAAAAATGAAAAAAACAATCCTACAATACTAGACATACCTGCTATTTGCGCATCATGAACCAATGATCCCATCCAAAACGAAACAACCAAACTCAAAATAATCAATCGCGCCATCAACGAGAAATCAAAGGGCAAATCTTCTGGCCCTTCACGCAACAAGCAAATATTGAAAAACTTATTTACAACCTTAAACATTTAAGAAGCGAGAGGAAATCTGATTATCTAGTAAACTTAGATTAGCTATATTTAAACAATAATAATTATCCATATATTTTTGATCTACAATATCATTCAGACTAACGCGTACTTCAAACCAACCATGTGCACTCATGCTTTCAAAAAACCATATATCCCACGTTTTGAAGGCGCTAACATCCACTCTCGCAAATAATCAATCTCTGCTGTACCCCCTTGATCCTCGATCGTCCCACCATCACGCAAATGTCGATACACATTTTCAAGCTTTTTATATTGCTCACCTTTAATACCCGCTCTACGCAAGCCGATAGAATTAAGACGATAGTGTTTAACCGGATCTCCACCCAATAAGCAAAAAGGCAATACGTCTTTGCGCACCGGTGTAAAACCAGCAATCATCGAATATTTTCCTATTCGAATAAATTGGTGTGTGCCGACATGTCCACCCAAGATTGCTTTATCACCAATTTCAATATGACCACTCAACCCCACATATGCTGTAAGTATAACTTCGTTACCTAATTGACAGTCGTGCGCGACATGCGAATAACTCATCAAATAACATTTAGACCCTATTGTGGTAGGTGCATCAGCATTAGTGGAGCGATGCACCGTGCAATTCTCTCGAATTATATTCTCATCACCAATTTCAACCCAAGTTTCTTCACCATTAAATGAAATATCTTGCGGCATACCACCCAAGACTACTTGTGCATGTAATTGATTATTTTCCCCAAGTCTTACATAGGAATGCACAACACAGTGAGGCCCAATAACAGTACCCGAACGAATAATTACATTATCTTCAATAACGCAATAAGGTCCGATTTTTACATCGGCATCAATTTCTGCATGGGAAGAAACTACAGCAGTAGGATGAATATTTGACAAAATAGAAAGCTATATGAGTTTAAGTGAAGTTAATCAGAAATTTTATGGCTACATTAACAATAAATTAATGCTGAGTAGAAATATAATTTTCCCAATAATGTAATTTTTCATCATCAAATTCAATTACATTAAATCCAACAACATAACTGCTTTGAGAAATACGATTTACAGAAATTACTCTAGTACGGCATCTTATAGAATCTGTTGAACCATCTTTATTCGGTATATTTATCTGAACCTTGGCTGTAACATTTGCACCGGGAGTAACCTGCAAATAGCGACTAAATAAGCTTTTTGCTAATGCACCTTCGCATACTATACGCAAACCAAGTAATGAAACTTCCATTGAGGTTGCATCAAAGCTGTAATCATCTATTTCTACCTGTACAGCTAACTTTGACTTATAACGTGCTACCGCTCTTCGCTCAGCTTGCAAATTTTAGCTCCCTGCTAAATAGTAATAATTAAAAGTATTAATAGTTAAAAAACAACAATAAAACATATCGAAACTATCTATTAGGGCTACAGGTATGTCAATAAATCTATGTTTTTAATAACTTTAATAAGTCTTTTTCGTTTAAAACTTTTACGCCCAAAGCTTCAGCCTTGGTAATCTTCGACCCAGGATTAGCCCCCGCAATGACTGCAGTAGTTTTCTTTGAGACACTACTCGTAACTTTAGCACCTAATTGCTTCAACTTTTCAGAAGCTGACGTTCGCGTCAACTGCTCTAGAGTTCCTGTTAATACGTATGTATTCCCCGCTAGGCTAGCTTTCTTGTTAGTGATTTTAGGTTTATTTTTCCACCTCACACCTGCTTCAACTAGAGCCTCAATAACCTCACGGTTATGCATTTGAGCTATAAACGAAGTGATATTGTCAGCAACTACCGGACCCACATCATCAATATTCTGCAATTGCTCAATATCTGCCTTTAGCAAAGTCTTCAAATCAGGAAAATAATCTGCCAGCGCTGAAGCAGTAGCCACGCCCACTTCACGAATACCTAAAGAGTATATGAAGCGCTCGAAACTGGTTTGCTTACTCGCTTCTATAGCCGCCAATAAGTTTGAGGCAGATTTTTCACCCATACGCTCCAACGCGCATATTTCATCCTTTTGCAGATAAAACAAATCTTGCACACTGGATATCAATTGCTCATCAACCAGTTGATCAACCAACTTATCACCTAAGCCTTCGATGTCCATTGCAGTACGCGATGCAAAATGTTTAATTGCACCTTTACGTTGCGCTGGACAGTATAGTCCTGCGCTGCAACGAATAACCGCTTCATCTTCGATACGTACTACATCTGAACCACATTCAGGGCATACCTCAGGTGCTTGAACCGATTTGCTGCGCTTTTCACCCGGTTTTAACACCGTTTTTACTACTTCAGGTATCACATCACCTGCTCGCCTGATAATGACTTTATCACCTTGACGAACATCTTTGCGTTGTACTTCATCCATATTGTGTAACGTTGCATTGCTAACCGTTACACCACCCACAAAAACAGGCTCGAGTTTTGCAACTGGTGTTAAGGCTCCAGTACGCCCCACTTGAAACTCAATTCGTTCCACTACCGTTATCGCTTCTTGTGCAGGAAATTTATGTGCAACCGCCCACCTTGGAGCACGCGACACAAATCCCAACTCATTCTGTAGTGCTAGATCATTAACCTTATAGACTACGCCATCCATCTCATAATCCAACTTATCTCGTTGCTTTGAGATTTCAGAATAAAAACTCAAGCAACCTCTATACCCTGGCACCAATTTTGCCTCGGGACATACCTTTAACCCAAATTCTTTCAATAACTGCAATGACTCATACTGGGTGGTAACGTTTGTTAACTCTTCAATTTTTGTTGCACTATAAAAATAAATATCAAGCGGTCTTTTAGCTGTATTGCGTGGATCAAGCTGACGCAAACTGCCTGCAGCAGCATTTCTAGGATTCACAAAAGTTTTTTCCCCTTTCTTTCGTGCTGCTGCATTCATCTTATCAAAGCCTTTTTTAGACATAAAAACTTCGCCACGCACTTCTAACTTTTTTGGAAGACTTTTATGTTTCCTAAGCTTTAGTGGAATAGACTTAATGGTACGTATATTTTCAGTAATATCTTCTCCCGTTGCCCCATCACCACGTGTTGCCCCTCGCACCAACATGCCTTTTTCATAGATCAAACTAACTGCTAACCCATCAAGTTTTGGTTCAGCAGTGTAATCAATATTAATATCTCTTTTTAATCGATCTTTAATTCTTATCTCAAATGCCTCAAGCTCTGCTTCATCAAAGACATTACCAAGAGATAACATGGGGACTTCATGCTTTGCAGGTGGAAAAGAATCAATCGGTTTAGCACCTACACGTTGTGTAGGTGAATCAGCTGTAATTAAATTTGGGTTGGCTTCTTCCAACTCTTGCAAACTACGCATAAGCTTATCGTATTCCACATCAGGAATAGCGGGCTCATCTAAGACATAGTAAGAGTAATTATGTTGCTGAATCTCTTCGCGCAACTTTTTAATTTTGTTTGAAATGCTAGTAGCCATTATGAACTTTGTAGATCAAACCATAATTCAGCTTGGTAAATAATTATGCAGCACATATAGTATTTCAGCACACGCGTTTATAGCCGATATAAAACTATATATGTATAAACTCAAGCAGGCACAGGACGAGGATTTTTCAAACTAAATAACTGTATATCTTCCTGCAGATGCGCAGTCATTTGAGGATTCAAACGATTACGAGACTCATCTAATAGATCTCCATTGAGTCGCTCAGAAAATTTTCTAGCGTCTTGCAGCATTAAATTAAATGCTCGCAACCCTTCCTCTGGCCCAGGTAAGCTTAATATAAATGATAGACCGGGCGTTTCAAATTCATGCATATTATCCACATTAAATACGCCTGGCTTGACCATATTCACAATACTGTAAATCGCTCTTTTGCCGCTGAATCGATCAACATTCTTATTATATATATTCATGTCATCGAGCTCTAAATCATGCTCTTTGCATAAAATTTGTATCACTTTACCGCTGAACTTTTGTGGGCGACGAGCCATGACATGCAAGATGACTAACTTTTCTACCCGTTTTGTGGGTGGCTCAGGTTTGGCAACATCTAACAAGCTGGGTTGATGACTAAATAATGGCTTATCTTCAGGTAGAGATATTTGTGGTGATTCAGCAATGTCTTCCCGAACCAAATCACCAATTTCATCACCAATATCATTTATAGGATTATTTATTGGTTCATCAGCTAGACCACTATACGCATCATCATACGTATCATCCGTGTCTTGTATTAAGTCATCCCCCAGCTCTAAAGCTTTATCAAGCTCTAAAGGATCAGGTAGATCATTGGATTCAAAATTATATTCTTCGTCTTCTCTTTTAAGTACTGCACGCTTTGATTTGCTAAAAAAATACAACGCCACGATAAATGCTAATCCAATTAACAATAACGCAATTCGTAGTTCTAATTCCATAAGCTTTGTGCAAACACAGGGTGATTAAACTAACGCAGATAAGACGATGCGCAGTGAGAAATTATTAAACAGCAACCATCTCAGCCGCAGCATCTACATCTACAGATACAATTCTAGACACCCCTGGCTCATGCATCGTAATGCCTAACAATTGATTAGCATACTCCATAGTGTTCTTATTATGGGTTATGTAAATGAATTGCACTCGATCACTCATGTCTTTCAGTAATTCACAAAAACGAGTTACATTTGCATCATCAAGAGGAGCGTCTACCTCATCTAATAGACAGAATGGAGCAGGATTAAGTTCAAACAATGAAAACACTAATGCAACTGCTGTGAGTGCTTTTTCACCACCAGACATTAATTGAATTGAAGAAAGCCTTTTGCCAGGTGGGCGCGCCATAATTGCTACACCAGTAGTAAGAAGATCGTCACCGGTCATTTCTAAGTAAGCTTTACCCCCACCAAACAATCGTGGGTACATCGCTTGTAAATGGCTATTTACGTTATCAAAAATATCTTTAAAACGATCTTTGGTTTCTTTATCTATCTTTGTGATTGCATCTTCTAGTATTTGCAATGCATTGGTTAAGTCTTCATATTGCTTATCCAGGTATTCTTTACGTTCATTATGTTCCTCGAACTCGCCAATAGCCGCTAAGTTAATTGGCCCCAAACGATTAATTTTACGCTCTAATTTTTCAGCTCTTTCTTCCCACTTCAGCAAACTTGCATCTTCATCAAGAGTTTCTAATACCGTCTCTGGTGACACATCATATTCATTCAGTTGCTCTTGAACTGTCTTACTACGTACATTCGCTTCTTGCCAAGCAAGCTGAAGCTCATTTAGCTCAGCCCTGTGTTGCTCAAGACTACGCTGTGTTTCAATATTATTTTCTTGCCTGTTACGTATAAGCTCTTCTGTCTTTTGCGCAACGATTCGTGCCTCAGACAAGCTATGCTCAATTTTTACGCGCTGATCAACAAACTCCCTTAAACTTTCATTCAATTCTGCAAGTGGAGCACTTCCGTCTTTAATCGATAAACCTAAAGACTCTTCGCGCTGCTTAAGTTGCTCTGATTGTGTCTTCATACGCTCAAGTGATGCATGCGTTGCATTCAAAGAACTTCGGTAAGACTCTAAATCCAACGCTAAACGATGCGCTGACTCACGCCGTTCAACCTCTTCGCTTCGCACACCATCTAGATGAAACGCAGCACTATCTCGCTGTCCTAGCAAAGCTGTACGTTCAACATCAAGTACCTCAAGCACAGAGTCTGCTTGTTGCTTAGCAGTACGCGATTCACTTAACTCTTCTTCAGATTTTGCAACTTGACGATTAACATCTTCAAGATATTCACGCATTTGCTCTTCTTGACGCTCTACATGCTCTTTCTCACTTTCCCAGCCCGACATTTCTGCCTCAGCTTGGGCATGTACTTTTTGCGCATTAGATAAACTTGCCTGAACAGTGTCACGTTGCTTTTCGTTTTCATATAATTCGTGCTGACAGGTTTCTAATTTAGAAACCATTTGGATAATCTCATCCTGCTGTGACTTAACGACCTTCTCTAGGTTGAGAATTTCGTTTTTGCGTTGCAATACATTGCCTTTGTTCGCAGCAATTCTTGAAACGCGCAACCAACCTGGTCCAAGCCAGACACCATCCCGCGTAATAACCGATTGACCTGGTTGCAAGGAAGCACTTTTAATTAGTGCGCTCTGCATATCATTGGCAACAAATACACTGCCAAGCTTATCGGACAAATCAACAGGCGCTTTAACTTTACTGACCAGAGTATCTCCAGCTATCTGATTAGATTGAGCAGCATTCGATGCAGATTGACCTAACACCATCATGCGACCGGTCTTGATATCTTTAACTGAACCAGCGATTTGCGTTAATTCCTCTACGCAAACAGCCTCTAAGTAATCACCTAAAACAGTTTCAACTGCCGCTTCCCAGCCCGCTTCAGTTTTCAGTCTATCCATCAATCGTGGCGCATCACTTAAATGATGCTGCTCTAACCAACGACTAACGTCCTTACCTTCTTCACCCAATACAACTCTTTGCAGTGCCTGCAATGATGATAATTCGGTTTGCGTGGTTTGTAATTTTTCACGCGCCTTTTCTAATTGCCCGCTAAGCTCTTGGCTAGAATCCCTACCCACACTAATCTTTTTAGACAATTCGACAATCTTTGGAGAGATTGCTTGCAACACAGTACTGGTCTCATTCACACGAGAAACAAAGTCTTCTGATTGCTTTGAAGACTTAATCTGATTGAATTTATGCAGATCCTCTAAGAGTTTCTCTTTACGTTCTGCAAGCTGCGCAATATGGTTTTCAAGATATTCAATTCGTGATGCTTCGATTTCTATCACTTGAGCAGGCTCAGCGATTTTCACACTTAACGCTTCCCAGGCATCTTGCCATTTCGCCATATCAGACTCAGCTTCACCCAACTTCTCAGAATTGCTACTCAATTCATCCCGTGCAGCACTTAGCTTGGGTTCTATATCCGCAATCTTGTTCTCTAGCTCGGTTGATTTATTTTGCTCATCCAATAAACCTTTTTCAGACTGCGCCCAAGATTCTTGTACTTGCTTTAACTCTTCTTCATAACGTGTATTTAATTCTTTAACATGGCTAATTGATTGCTCGATGCGAGATATCTCTCCACCCAGTTTATAGTAATCACCCTGCACTACATTGAATGCTTCTGTCTCATCTGTATGTTGTTGACGTAGCTTTTCTATTTCGGCCTCAATCTCACGCATATCAGCCACCACTTTTTCAATTTCGGTTTCCTTATGCTCCATTGATTGTTTGCGATCATGCACTTCTTGCTGATGTGCCTGCCAACGTAAAGTCAGTAATTCGGTCTTAACTGTTCGCTCTTCTGCTTTTAGCTCTTTATAACGCTCTGCAGCTTTTGCTTGTCGTTGAAGATGCTCAATACGCTTAGTAATTTCTTCAATTACATCATTTAAGCGATCTAAATTTTCACGCGTATGTCGAATTCGTGTTTCAGTCTCACGACGACGTTCTTTATATTTAGAAATACCTGCCGCTTCTTCTAAATAAATACGCAACTCTTCAGGTTTGGCATCAATCAATCTTGAAATCATGCCTTGCTCAATAATTGCATAACTTTTTGGGCCTAAGCCTGTTCCTAAAAACAGCTGTACAATATCTTTACGTCTGCACTTAGTACCATTTAAAAAATATTGAGACGTACCATCGCGAGTAACTTGTCTACGGACCGCAATTTCTGCAAATGACGAATACTCACCACCCAACTTGCCATCGGTATTGTCAAAATTAAGCTCGATTGAAGCCTGACTAATAGGCTTACGAGTGGATGAACCATTAAAAATCACATCATCCATGGTATCGCCACGGATATGCTTAGAGCTTTCACCCATCACCCAGCGTACGGCATCGATAATATTTGATTTACCGCAGCCATTCGGCCCGACAATACCCACCATTGAATTTGGAAAGTCTAAAGTTGTAGGGTCAACAAAAGATTTAAACCCCGCCATTTTAATAGATGTAAGACGCATTAATTATTTCGCCAATTATTTCGCTAGAATGTACATATTATAAGAATGAGACCAAACTCCTAATGACGAACTTTCACACACAACATTTAGATACATTTGAAAATCCGCAAACAGAAACTGATTACACCATTGGTATTCGAATACCCGAGTTTACCTGTTTATGCCCACTCACTGGGCAACCTGACTTCGCTAAATTTGTAATTGAATACGTGCCCGACAAACTCTGTGTAGAGTTAAAAGCACTCAAATTGTATATGTCATCTTTTAGAGACAAGGGTGTTTTTCACGAAGCAATAACTAATGAAATTCTAAGCGATATTGCGACATTGCTAAAGCCCCGATTTATGAGAATTGTTGCCGACTTTAATGTCCGAGGAGGTATTTACACACACGTAATTGTCGAACATCGAATGCAAGGTTGGCAACCGGCTACACCTGTTACACTTCCCAATTCACATTAACAACTGTTAACAAGCAACCGATAACTAAAGAGCTGTTGAAATGATTTCCCAAACACTTAAAGGGATTTCTCATGTACGAGATGGGTTTAAATTAATCAGATTGCGAGGCGTTAAACGTTATGTAGCAATCCCAGTCATGATAAATTTTATTTTATTTATTGGTGCAATTTGGTACTTATATATAAAATTTGATGACTTATTAGAACGATTTTTACCCAGTTGGTTAGATTGGCTAGAATTTCTTATCTGGCCATTATTTTTCATTGCCTGTTTATTAGTCATTTTTTTCACCTTCACGATTATTGCCAACCTATTAGGCGCCCCTTTCAATGGCGTATTATCAGAAAAAATTGAACAACAAATAACTGATCAAAAAACAAGCTTAAGCGATAACCAGAGCGCAGGTTACCTAAAATTACTCTCGGGCGCTCGCATAGGCATTAGCAATGAGTTTCGCAAACTCTTTTATATCGCAATACGCGCGATTCCATTACTGCTGTTATTTATTATTCCTGGCATCAATATATTCGCACCATTTATTTGGTTTATGTTTGGCGCATGGATGCTAGCGATAGAATATTTAGACTACCCAATGGGCAATCGAGATTTAACCTTCAAACAACAATTACTCATCATCAAACAAAACCGTTTTCTATGCTTAGGACTTGGTATGGGCATGATGGTAATGACCATAATTCCCATACTTAATTTCTTTGCGATGCCGGTAGGTGTAGCAGCCGCCACTTCCCTCTGGACAACACACTTAACCCAGCATGCACCGACAATAGGAGACAAAACTTAATATTAATTAATACCTGATTAGTTCATAAAAATTCTTTTATGCTCTCTCATTAGCATCATTTATAACGGAACTTAGTTACTACTTATAAACACTAATAAGTAGTGCATAGGATTCAGCACATTGAACACCTTTAATTAATGGGATTAACACCATTAATCAATACGTGAAGATACTTTTATTATCAAACCATGCAATATAAAAGTTGTCGTTCAAAATGAAATGCAAGGAGAATGGCAATGCAAGACGAGTTACTCTTAGCAAGAGCCAGAAAACAAGCCAATAAAATGGTGTCTTATTTCATGAGCCAACCCAATGGCCTGTGGCACCTTATCGCAACCATTTCCAAATTACCGCGCTATGAAGGCGCCTACGAAGAAGAACTGCGCAAAGAACTTTGCGAAAAGGCGAATTCTTTATACCAACATTCAAACCTAGAATTAAACTAAGACTAAATTTTTACTGAAGTAAATTTAGCTATAACACGCAAACACTATTGTTTTGCAAACTGAATACTTTCAACTATTTTTTCTAGCTCGGGCTTTGTTTCCACTTCTTGAGCATTAGATGCCTGAAAATTTATAGTAATCACTTTTGAATTCATTATCGTCAAATAAACCCGACCATAAATCTCTAAATTAAGATCAGGGCGATTATAAACATTAAGCAGACTTCGAAAGTTAACTGCTCTAAAACTTTC
>CALAJL010000098.1 GCA_937922735.1 uncultured Gammaproteobacteria bacterium
CCTTACCCGATCATTCCTTCTGTCTTAATAAACGCAATAATGTCTTCTAATCCTTCTTGTGCTTTTAAATTAGCAAACACAAACGGTCGGTCTCCGCGCATTTTTTTAGCATCTCGATCCATTACTTCTAACGATGCACCCACCATAGGTGCAAGATCTGTCTTATTAATAATCAATAAATCAGACTTGGTAATACCTGGCCCACCTTTGCGAGGTATTTTATCTCCTGCTGCGACATCAATTACATAAATCGTCAAGTCAGAAAGTTCTGGGCTAAAAGTTGCGCTTAAGTTATCTCCACCACTTTCCACCAATACAAAATCTAATTTTGGAAATGCATCACAAAGTTCTTGTACTGCAGCTAAATTGATAGATGCATCCTCTCTTATCGCAGTGTGAGGACAACCACCTGTTTCTACCCCTCTAATTCGCTCTTGAGCTAATGCTTCATGTTTAATTAAAAACTCAGCATCCTCTCTTGTATAAATATCATTTGTAACCACTCCGATTTCATAGTCATCACGCATTGCTAAGCATAATGCATTCAAAAGTGCGGTTTTACCGGAACCAACTGGGCCACCAACGCCCACTCTTAATACTTGTTTTGTCATAATATCTTCTTCTTTTAGGATCTAAATAATCTTGAATATTGAGTTTCATGGTTTGCGCTTGAAATGCCCAAACCTACTGCTGTACTCCCTATTTCATCATCATCTAGTTGCATTCCAGTTTGCACTAAATCAGGAATCTGATTGATTAAGGATGTAAGCATACGTTGACCTGCTGTCTGCCCTAAGGGAATTAACTTAATAGCTGCATTGACCTGGTTTTCACACCAAGCCCAAACATAACCAGTACAACAATCACTTTCACTTACCTGCCAATGGTATGCTGCCAATGAAAATGCAGTAGCATAAGTTATATAAGGTGTATTGATAATGTCATGTGCCTGAGGCACCTCTAAGTCAAGTAACAATTTAGATAATGCTTTACCGATATAGTGATCTTCATCTCGAAGCTCTCTAGCTTCGCGACTTGCTAGCAAATATTTGCTCCAATATTCAACTTTTTCAAATTCATTTGATTGCCATGCATTATATAGACGCATCAAGATTGGAATTTCTAAATATGTTTGTGTATTTCTCATTAAACCTGAGATCCAATTCAGTGCACTCTGCTCGTCTGTTATCCATTCTTGATCGCATGCAAACTCAAGTCCTTGTGAATACGCAAATGCACCTATGGGTAACGATGGACTAGTTAGTCGTAGTAAATTCAACATCGCCGAATGAGTGGTGAGATCTGATGTCATAAATTTAGTGAGGGTGACCACCAGAATGTTGCGATGTGTGCGTATGATAAGCACCTGATTCTGGTTCAAATGCACGCATTTCATGCGTAACCATTAATCCTAAATTAACCAACATATCATCCAACACATGATCGATTTGATAGGTTAAGCAATTCTCAGTTATTTGCAGTGGCATATGACGGTTACCTAGATGATAAGCGGCTTTTGTCAACAGTAATTTATCATTTGAGCTTGCAACCGATACTTCTTCCACAGCCGCAATCACTTTTGCAATTACCCCATCATCACTTTTCAAACCATTTCCACCACGTAACACTAATCCACGTGGCAACATAATGCCAACTTCATCTCCATTATCTAACTTAGTTTTAATTCTCGCCTTTTTGCGTAAATCATAGGTAAGTGTAAGCGTATGACTATATTCATGAACATGATCCATATGTTGTGTGAATAAGAGCATAATTTTTAAAACAAGAAATATTTTTGTGCCATAGGAAGAATTGTTGCTGGCTCACATGTAAGCAATTCTCCATCTGCACGTACTTGATAAGTTTGTGGATTAACGTCTATATTTGGTTGATATGCATTTAGACGCATATCCTTCTTTTGCACATTACGTGTATTACTGGCTGCAGCAACTATCTTTTCCAAACGTAATGCTTCTTTAATTCCTGCATCCATAGCAGCTTTTGAAACAAAGGTTATCGAGGTAGATGCATTCGTTTTAGCTTGTGCACCAAACATATAGCGATAATGGGTTGGCTGTGGAGTTGGAATAGAAGCATTGGGGTCACCCATAGGGGCCGCAACAATAAAGCCACCTTTTATAATAAGTGAAGGCTTTACACCAAAAAAAGGTGGTTTCCATAATACTAAATCAGCAAGTTTACCCACTTCTATCGAGCCTACTTCATCGGCGATACCGTGGGTAACCGCAGGATTAATGGTATATTTTGCAATGTAACGTTTAATTCTGAAGTTATCATTACGCTCACTATCTTCTTTTAAGGCACCTCGCTGTATTTTCATTTTATTTGCAGTTTGCCAAGTGCGTATAACCACCTCACCTACTCTACCCATTGCTTGCGAATCCGATGCAATCATGCTGAACGCCCCCAAATCATGCAAAATATCTTCAGCTGCAATCGTTTCTTTACGAATGCGTGATTCTGCAAACGCTACATCTTCAGGAATATTTGGATCTAAGTGATGACAGACCATTAACATATCCAGGTGTTCATCAATTGTATTTACTGTATATGGGCGCGTTGGATTGGTACTGGATGGCAATACATTGGATTGACCACATACCCTGATAATATCAGGTGCATGACCGCCTCCCGCACCTTCTGTGTGATATGTATGAATAGCACGATCTTTAAATGCAGCGATGGTATCTTCTACAAAACCGGACTCATTTAAGGTATCTGTATGAATAGCCACTTGGATATCATATTTATCTGCAACACTTAAACAATTATCAATCGCCGCAGGAGTGGTACCCCAGTCTTCATGCAGCTTTAAGCCCATTGCTCCGGCTTCAATTTGTTCATTTAATGCTAGTGGCAAACTAGCATTTCCTTTACCTAAAAATCCTAAATTCATTGGTAAGCTATCTGCAGCTTCTAACATTCGATGAATATTCCATGGACCGGGTGTACACGTTGTAGCATTCGTACCGGTTGCAGGCCCGGTTCCCCCACCCAACATGGTCGTTACACCTGACATTAATGCATCTTCTATTTGTTGTGGACATATAAAATGTATATGTGCATCGATACCACCTGCAGTAAGAATTTGTCCTTCACCTGCAATCGCTTCTGTGCCAGGACCAATTATTATATCTACATTTGATTGCACATCTGGGTTACCTGCTTTACCAATTCCTACAATGCGCCCATCTTTAATACCAACATCGGCTTTTACGATGCCCCAATAGTCTACAATTAATGCATTAGTAATCACCATATCGACAGATTCTTTACAACTAACCTGACTCTGACCCATACCATCGCGAATTACTTTACCACCCCCAAACTTTACTTCTTCTCCATACGTTGCATAATCTTTTTCAACTTCTAATAGTAATTCAGTATCAGCAAGACGAATACGGTCGCCGACAGTTGGCCCATACATTTCTGCATAAGCTTGTTTTGATATTTTTGCCATACTGATTACTCTCTCTTTATCGATGCAACTTACTTAATAATATAATTTCAATTTACTTATTTTAACTATTTATCTAGCGAACCCATTATTTTTGCATTAAAACCATATACAACTCGTTTACCACCTAAATCAATCAGATTTACATCACGCTTTTGACCAGGCTCAAAACGAACAGCCGTACCTGCTGGAATATCTAAACGTTTGCCTTTGGATTTTTCACGATCAAACTCTAATGCAGAGTTGGTTTCATAAAAATGGTAATGCGAACCCACTTGAATTGGCCTATCACCCGCATTTGCTATGGTTAAACTAATAACTTCTTGACCAGCATTAATCTCTAAGTCACCTTGCTCTACTAACAACTCACCTGGTTTCATAATGTTTCTTCCATATTAATTCTTGGTTATTACATCCACTAAATAACGAACTTAAATAATAGGATTGTGCACCGTTACTAGTTTAGTACCATCTGGGAAAGTAGCCTCGACCTGCACTTCATGAATCATTTCAGCAATACCTTCCATTACATCTTCAGTTGCAAGAAGCGTACGTCCGTATTCCATACACTCCGCAACTGTCTTGCCCTCACGAGCACTCTCAAGAATAGCTGCGGAAATATAGGCAATAGCTTCAGGGTAATTAAGCTTTATACCTTTAGCTTTTCTTCTTTCTGCAAGTAACCCTGCGGTAAACAATAAAAGCTTATCTTTTTCTCGTGGAGTAAGTTCCATTAGGCTTCCTCTGTTCTCTAATTGCGATTATTATGACTATGTTGCCCATATTCTTGGCTCACAGGGTTGTTTATGTATTGACACAAAACGTATTGCCTTCCAAATTCTAATAAATGTATTTCGTATGGCCATGGAGTTAGTATCCAGGCACCTACACACTAATACATCCTCCATAACCGTGACACTCAAACGACTTACATCCTCTATCATGCCTTGAATGATATTCGTTGCTTCTCGCAACGCATGAGGATCATCATTCACGATTGTCAGTAACCCCATCACAGGTTGTGCTTGCAAACCCCATAAACTTGAAAATACTTCTGCACGATCTTGGATCGTTATTTTATCTATCAATAATGGTTCGCCCGAACGCCAAATTTCAAAACTTTGCTTAAACAATCCAGTTGTAAATTCTTCATTACATACGGGACGCCCGAAACTTACAATTTCCCAACCCATAAATAATGCTTGCCGTTCCAGTTGTATTTTTGTTGTTGAATCCACTCTTGCCCCATCAAATAAAATAGTTTCTTGTGGCAACCACTCTAAACAAGCATTTTCTTTAACTGTTAAATCTTGACTCTGCCATGCTGTAAAACCATTTGATTGATAAAACTTACTGGCCCCGGGCGTAGTGATTAAAGTTGAAGTATTCTCATTACAAATGAGCTCGAGATTTAATGAATCTCCACCTACTATTCCACCAGGTGGATGCAAAATATATAAATGACAAGTTCCATCTTCTTCTGGGTAGAAAGGTCTTTGTAACGTAAGCGGACCAAAATGACGCCTTTTATTTAGTACTGTCTTGTTATTCTTATGAGATAAGCCTAATTTCAGATATGCTTCCCAACTACATACAGGTTCAGAAGAAGCAGATTGTTCAGCTACTAAGGTCATAATTAGTTAAATGCCTACTTATTTAAAAAAGCTCGCACACTTAACCCAACGACCAATACTATAAACATAAATATCAATGTTGAATTGTTACTTGCATGATATAGCACTTGATGCAATATATTAGATAAAGAAGCGTCACCATGTCCAGGATGAGCAAATGCTATGGATGGAATAGCAACTGTAACGATATTTATAGCTATTAATAAACGTGCTGATATTTTCATTGTTATAACTACTCCTATTTTAAAACTAAACTTTTAAGTATTTGTCGACCAGATCATCACCCAAGTCTTCTATCTTGCCCGTTGCAACCATGGCACCTTTTTCCATGATGCTGAAATTACTTGCAACTTTTTTAGCAAATGCAAGCTTTTGTTCAACCAATAAAACAGTTAGCCCCAATTCTTTATTAAGTTTATTAATAATATCGCCAATTTCTGAGACCACATTGGGCTGAATACCTTCAGTAGGTTCATCTAAAATCAGCAATTCTGGCTCTATTGCCAAGGCTCTGCCAATTGCAAGTTGTTGCTGTTGCCCTCCTGATAAATCACCACCTCTACGATTAAGCATTTCTTTTAGTACAGGAAATAACTCATATATAAGCGTAGGTAATTTTTTACCGCTAGAAGCTATTCCTGTAATAAGATTTTCTTCAACGGTCAATTGAGAAAATATCTCTCTCCCTTGGGGCACATAACCAATACGATGGCGTGCACGTTGTTCAGCTGGCTTTGAAGAAAACTCAATTCCATTAATGTTGATTTCTCCATTCGCGATAGGCTCTAAACCCATTATGCACTTCAACAAGGTCGTTTTACCTACCCCATTTCTACCCATCAGACACATACAGGAACCTTTTTTGATTTCAAAATCGATGTCCCACAATGTGTGGCTTTCTTTATAGAATTGATCTAGGTTATTTATGATTAGCATAATGGTTAAATCTAAAGTTATTCGCCCAAATAAACTTCAATTACTTTTTGATTGTTTTGCACACTATCCATATCGCCCTCAGCCAGCACGCTACCTTGATGTAAAACAGTCACTCGGTTTGCCAGTGAGCGTACAAATTCCATATCGTGCTCCACTACAACAACAGAGTGTTTCTCAGCTAATGAAGTGAGTAGTTCTGCAGTATGTTCTGATTCTTGCTTAGTCATGCCTGCTACTGGCTCATCGACCAACAAAAGTTTAGGATTCTGCATAAGCAACATGCCAATTTCTAACCATTGCTTTTGACCATGTGATAGCTCACCCGCATCTCTCTTATAATGCTCTTGCAATGCAATAGTGTTAAGAACTTCCTGTATTTTGTCATCATCTTCACTGGTTAATTTGAAAAATAAATTCTCAAAAACTTTTCTTCTACCTTCTAACGCCAGTTTTAAGTTTTCGTAAACCGAATGATGTTCGAATACTGTTGGTTTTTGAAACTTGCGCCCAATACCTAAATTTGCAATTTCAGCTTCACTCATAGAAATTAAATCAACCATATCATCATAGATCACCCGACCTTCATCAGGTCTTGTTTTACCTGTGATGATATCCATCATAGTAGTTTTACCTGCACCATTCGGACCAATAATACTGCGCAATTCATTTTTCTTTACATATAGACTTAAGTTATTAATAGCCTTAAAGCCATCAAAACTTACAGATACGCCATTCAAAAATAAAATGGTGTCATCTGATACATGGGTGACAGGAGAAGAATTAGCCTGAAAATCACTAATTACTAATATTCAACTTTTGCGCCTCAACGGAAGCTTTTGTCTTCTTACTTTTCATGGCTGAAATTTTCTTTATAGCACCAATAATTCCATGGGGTAAAAATAACGTCACTACGACAAACAAGCCACCTAGCATGAATAACCAAACTTCTGGCGCAGCGGCTGTGAAATAGGTTTTAGCAAAATTAACAACTATCGCGCCTAATGCTGCACCATAAAGCGTGCCACGTCCTCCCATCGCAACCCAAATCACCATCTCAATGGAATTAATTGGAGAAAACTCTCCGGGATTAATAATCCCAACTTGTGGAACATACAGCGCACCTGCAACGCCTGCTAACATTGCCGAAACAACAAACACAAATAATTTTATATATTCGTCACGATAGCCCAGTGCACGTACTCTACCTTCAGAATCTCTTATTGCTGTAATCAAACTACCCAAACGAGAATCAACGATAAATCTACATATAAAATAGCCCAATGCTACTGCAATGGCAGAACAAACAAATAATGCATTACGTGTGTAGTCAGACTGCAAATCAAAACCTAATATCTCTTTGAAATCAGTCAAGCCATTATTACCTCCAAAACCCAGATCATTCCGGAAGAAGGCAAGCATCAAAGCATACGTTAATGCCTGTGTAATGATAGAAAGATACACTCCTGTCACACGAGAACGAAATGCCAACCATCCAAACACAAATGCTAGTAAACCGGGCACAATGAATACCATCAACATTGCTAACCAAAATTGATCAAAGCCATGCCAAAACCATGGCAACTCTTTATAATCCAGGAATACCATAAAATCAGGCAAAATTGGATTACCGTACACACCTCGGTCACCAATTTGACGCATCAAATACATTCCCATCGCATAGCCACCTAACCCAAAAAATGCGCCATGACCTAAACTTAAAATCCCCAAATAACCCCAGACCAAATCTAATGAAATTGCTAATAGTGCATAGGTTAAGTACTTACCTAATAGCGTGACAACATATGTTGAAATATAAAAAACGGACGATTCAGGTATTAATAGATTACAAGTTGGAACAACTATCATTAACAATAGCAAGATAGCAATAAAATATTTGCCGCCCTTATCATTCTCAAGTAAACGAAAAATTAATGGTTTGTATTTCATCATTAGTTATCCGCTAGCCGACCTTTTAGGGCAAACATTCCACGTGGGTACTTTTGAATGAATAATATTATGAAAATTAATACTAAAATTTTTGCTAGCACCGCACCTGCATAAGGCTCTAAAAACTTATTCGCAACACCTAAAGACATTGCTCCTACAAAAGTACCCCATAAATTCCCAACACCACCAAAAACTACAACCATAAACGAGTCTACAATATATGCCTGCCCTAAATTAGGGCCAACATTAGTTAGTTGACTCAATGCGACACCACCTATACCGGCAATGCCTGAACCTAAACCAAATGTAAGTGAATCTACCCAACCGGTACGAATTCCCATCGCTTTTGCCATGTTACGATTTTGTGTGACTGCACGCATTTGCAAACCAAATGCTGTTTTTTTCAACAAAAGCATCAAACCTACTAACACAAGCAACGCAAACAAGACGATGTACATCCTATTATATGTAAGTGATAGCGCAGGATTAAACTCATATGATCCGCTCATCCATTCTGGAGTAATTACCGAGCGATTTAATGGTGAGAACACTGAACGAACTGCTTGTTGTAGGATTAAACTTATACCAAAAGTTGCTAACAACGTTTCTAATGGGCGGCCATATAAAAAACGTATAACACCTCGCTCAATTCCAATGCCAATTAAGCCTGTAACAATAAATGCTGCCGGGATAGCCACAAACAATGAATATTCAATTGAATTAGGCATGATCTGTTGAATTACAAATGTGGTATATGCGCCTAACATTAGCATTTCACCATGAGCCATATTAATAACACCCATTACACCAAAGGTAATGGCAAGACCCACTGCCGCAAGCAATAGTACTGATCCCAAACTTAAACCAAAAAATATATTTTCAAGTTGTTTATAGAAGCCCGTTTTTAATTTGGTAGAATCTAAAGCAGATTGAACTGCAGGCAATATTCTTTTATCTACATTGCTATTTTCCGTATATTTTGTATTTAAATCTTCGAGTAAAAGGCGAATCTCTGGATACAAAGAACCTGACAAACTATTAACCGCACGCAACTGAGTTTCCACATCATCCGAAAGTGCATCTGCAGCTGCCACACAAACACTCATCAACTCTTTAACCTCGGCATCTTTTTCTTGTAATACGGCTTTACGCAGCACATCTACCGTTGATGAACTTGGATTCTTGAGCATATTTCGAGCCGCACTTAGACGAATTTTCTTATCGTCACTGAAAATGGTTAGTGCTGCCAACTTCTCATTTAGTACACCTCTCAGCTTATTATTGATACCTACTTTTTTATATTCTTTTTTAAGTTGTTTACTGGTTTTTTCTCCTAATGAAAAATTTGTAATTGGGTTTTTTAAGTCATAGCTCTTAGACCCAATATCCTGAATAACGATAATATCTTTATTCTTTTTATGATAATAAAGTTTTCCATCAAGCAGAGCTTCTAATACGGTAATAGCTATCGGATTTCCTGAGTCAGCAATTGAATTTATTGCTGTGGTTTTATCTTTGAAACTTTTAGAAGAAAATAGTTTGAAACTGCTTTGCATAACATCTATATCTGACTTTATTTCTGCTGCACCCAAGCTATTTGCTAATAGGCCATTCAGAAATAATAAACCAAACATTGACAATGTTAGTAAGCGTTTCATACTAATTTATATATTTATAATTATTTTAGAAACTAA
Source organism: uncultured Gammaproteobacteria bacterium (assembly GCA_937922735.1). GTDB lineage: Bacteria > Pseudomonadota > Gammaproteobacteria > UBA4575 > UBA4575 > JABDMD01. Next base: position 9,690 of record CALAJL010000098.1, read on the forward strand.
CCACTCCCACAATTAAGAGTGGTTAGTATTTATAGATTAATAGTTACATTAACTATTACAAAAGACTAGTCAATTAGTAGTTTTGACCTGAACATTTTTTTGTCTCTGTATTGTAGTTACCGCAGTTAATTGGATCGGTCCAATCTGCAACGATTACACTACTTTCTGGCAAATAATCGGTCCATGCATCACCTTTTACTTCACCATCTGTAGACCAAACAATTTCAAATTGTCCGTCATCTTGAATCTCACCAATTAATACTGGCTTTGATAAGTGATGATTAGTATTCATTACTGCAGTACCACCAGCAAGATTTGGCACTTCTAATCCATACATTGCAGGACGAACTTTATCCACCTCAGTAGTACCTGCTTTCGTTACAGCTTCTGCCCACATCTTGAATCCAATATATGTCGCTTCCATTGGATCATTAGTTACTCTTTCATCGTTTTTAATAAAAGACTGCCATGTTTCAATGAACTTATCATTCTCTTCAGACTCAGCACTCATAAAGTAATTCCAAGCTGCAAGGTGGCCCACTAATGGACCTGTATCTATGCCAGATAATTCTTCTTCACCAACTGAAAACGCTACTACTGGAATATCTTCTGCAGATATACCCTGGTTACCTAATTCCTTATAAAAAGGAACATTTGCATCACCATTAATAGTAGATACTACTGCAGTCTTTTTGCCTGCTGAACCAAATGATTTAATATCTGAGACAATCGTTTGCCAGTCAGAGTGACCAAATGGCGTGTAATTAATCATAATATCTTCAGCAGCAACACCTTTTTGCTTCAAATATGATTCAAGAATTTTATTAGTGGTACGCGGGTAGACATAGTCAGTACCTGCAAGTACCCAGCGTTTTGCCCCCACTTCATTCATCAAATAATCCACAGCAGGGATTGCTTGTTGATTTGGGGCAGCACCGGTATAAAACACATTCTTAGAAGATTCTTCACCTTCATACTGCACGGGATAGAACAATAATCCGTTTAGTTCTTCCACAACTGGTAATACTGATTTACGTGACACTGAAGTCCAACAACCAAAGATAACATCGACTTTGTGTACTTCAATTAACTCACGCATTTTTTCTGCAAATAATGGCCAATCCGATGCCGGATCAACAACCACTGCTTCTAATTCTTTTCCCAGTAACCCACCTGCTTTATTCTGTTCTTCCACCATCATAAGGACAGTATCCTTTAAT
>CALAJL010000099.1 GCA_937922735.1 uncultured Gammaproteobacteria bacterium
CCGGCATTGCTTGGCACCAAGGTAAGATGAAAGGCGCTACAGGAAGACCCGTTCCTTTATTAACGGAGTATTTATTACATCAGGCCTATGAGATGTAAGCGCAAAGATGGCATCTACCGACAGTACCAATACATCTGATAACTCTAGTACGGATGCTCCAAAAGATACGCCAAGAGTAGATTTCTACGTCACTAAGGCAAAAACACCTGCCCCTCAGTTTGCCCTAGAAACAGCTTGTCGAATTGCCGATAAAGCATTCTCTGCTGGACATCGCATCCACATTTGCTTGGAAGATGCGAATGAGTGTGAAAAATTAGATGCCTTACTGTGGACATTTCGAGATGGCAGCTTCATTCCACATGAAGTTTCCGACTCTCCAATAGAAAATTGCCCGGTAACGCTAAGCACTTCAATCAGTCTGGAACATAGCGATATGCTACTTAATATTGCGCATAAGGTTCCTGAAAATTTCATGCGATTTCAAAGAATTGCAGAAGTCATTAATAATCAGCCTGAGTCTGTTGTCGCCGGTCGTGAACGCTACCGCTTTTATCGTGAGAATGGCCTCAATCCCCAGCACCATGAAGTATCCTGAGCTTGACTTAATCAATTATTTCTCTTGCTTCTATGGATGGAAACAGCGCTAAAAAAGCTCCTGTATTGGACCATTTAGTAGGTACAGGTAGTGTACCTTCTAACGATAAACCTACGCCAAAACCAGAACCTCAGACCGCTCAAGTTAAACCCGTGCTAGCCACCATGAACGGTAATGACACGACCAGTAATTCGGCTCCAATACCTGCTGTACAAAATACAACCAAACAAGCAGTGAATGCTCCTCAAAATCGACGGACTGATAAATCAGAGTTTGAAATTCAGCTTACGAAAACGGTAAACAAAATTATGCTTGAGCATTTTGAAAATGCTAGCGAGGAAATTGTACAAAAAGTATTGAGTGAAGTCCGTGCACGTCTACCTGGACAAAGAAAGTCGTAACACTATAGCACCCCTAAAACCCCTCGAACGTTTATGCCCACTTAGCTCTCGTGTGGGCTAGATTTATATTGTTATACTAGTGGCTTGCAGTGAGTTCTTATCTCTCTGCAGCATACAAAATATTTACATTTCAATTAGATCTTGATCAAAATAGTCCCATAATTTCGACATAGCTCGACCTAAATAGACACCAGTAAAAACGATATGGATAAGACATACCAGCCTAAAGAGATCGAGCAAAAGTGGTATCGATTCTGGAAAAGCAATAATTACTTTACACCAACAGGTGAAGGCAGCAATTCATATTGCATTATGATTCCACCCCCCAATGTAACGGGAACCCTGCATATGGGGCATGCATTTAATAACACTTTAATGGATTGCCTAACTCGTTATCATCGAATGTGTGGTTACAACACGTTATGGCAACCTGGTACGGATCATGCGGGTATCGCAACACAGATGGTTGTTGAACGACAACTGAATGCTGAAAATAAAACTCGGCATGATTTGGGACGTGAAAAATTTATAGAAAAAGTTTGGGAATGGAAAGAGCAATCCGGTAATACCATATACGGTCAACTCGAACGTATGGGTTCATCACTAGATTGGTCACGCGACCGTTTCACTATGGACGAAGGTTTATCCGAGTCTGTTAAGCAAGTGTTTGTGCGTTTACATGATGAAGGCCTAATTTATCGTGGCAAACGCTTGGTTAATTGGGACCCAAAACTTCACACAGCCGTTTCAGACCTCGAAGTAATCTCTGAAGAAGAAAATGGCCATATGTGGCATATGCGTTACCCACTCGCTGACAACAGCGGACATGTAACAGTCGCCACTACCCGTCCAGAAACTATGCTTGGTGATACCGCGGTAGCGGTACACCCAGATGACGAACGCTATAAAGCATTAGTTGGGAAAATGGTTAAGTTGCCATTAACAGATCGCGAGATCCCAATCATTGCCGATGACTATGTTGACCCAGAATTTGGATCGGGTTGTGTAAAAATCACCCCAGCGCATGATTTCAATGATTACGAAGTTGGGCAACGGCATGACTTAGAAAAAATAAATATTTTAACCATCGATGCCAAGATTAATAAAAATGCTCCCGCTGTCTATCAAGACTTAGATCGTTATGAAGCACGCAAAAAAATTGTTGCTGATCTTGATCAACAAGGCTTATTGGCCGAAGTAAAAGATCACAAATTAATGGTACCGCGTGGTGATCGCTCTGGTGTAGTCGTAGAACCATACTTGACGGATCAATGGTATGTGAAGATTCAGCCATTAGCGGACCCTGCCATCAAGGCAGTACAAAACGGTGACATACAGTTTGTTCCAGAAAATTGGAGCAAAACGTATTTTGAATGGATGAATAATATTCAAGACTGGTGCATCAGTCGCCAATTATGGTGGGGTCACCGCATTCCTGCCTGGTATGACAATGATGGCAACATCTATGTTGCCGAAGACGAAGCCGCAGTTCGCACTAAATATAATTTAGACGCCAACCTAGAACTCAAACAAGATGAAGATGTTTTAGACACTTGGTTCTCGTCTGCATTATGGCCATTTTCAACCTTGGGATGGCCAGAGCAAACACCTGAATTAAAAACTTTCTACCCTACTTCGGTGCTCATCACAGGGTTTGATATTATTTTCTTCTGGGTTGCACGCATGATTATGATGGGATTGAAGTTCATGGATGCTGTGCCATTTGAGAAAGTATATATCCATGGCCTAGTCCGTGATGCCGACGGACAAAAAATGTCTAAGTCTAAAGGTAATGTATTAGACCCGATTGATATCATTGACGGTATTGATCTCGACACATTAATTAAAAAACGCACGACAGGTCTGATGCAGCCAGAGATGGCAGCAAAAATAGAAAAAGCTACACGCAAACAATATCCAGATGGCATTAAAGCCTATGGCACCGATGCAATGCGATTTTCATTTGCTGCGCAAGCCTCTACAGGACGTGATATAAAATTTGATTTAAATCGCATTGAAGGCTATCGAAACTTCTGTAACAAATTATGGAATGCCACCAATTTTGTATTAATGAACACTAAAGACAAAGGAATTGCGACTAAGATTGACAAACAAAAACTCACTTTGGCGGATCGATGGATATTAAGCAAGCAACAAGAAACCATCGACATTACCCATAAACACTTAAAAAATTACCGCTTTGATCTTGCGGCCCAAGCTTTATATGAATTTTCCTGGCATGAGTTTTGTGATTGGTATGTTGAATTATGCAAACCAACATTATTCAAAGACGAAGTTGATGAAAGCATCAAACAGAACTCTCGTCGAGTACTACTGGAAGTGTTTGAGAACTTACTGAAGCTGCTACACCCAATCATCCCGTTCGTAACGGAAGAATTATGGCAACCGATAGCAAAAGAATTAAAGTTATCAGGCGAAAGTATCTCTACCCAAGACTTTCCACGAAGCGATAATTCCTATGTTGATATTGACAGCTTGCAAGATTTAGAGTGGTCCAAAGAGTTCATAAATGGCATTCGTAGAATACGCGCTGAAATGGATATACCTCCGGGAAAACCATTAAATATATTGCTGCAAAATTGGACTACACAAGAGCAAAGTTATTTCGAAAATAGTCAACAATACATCAACTCACTTGCAAAAATTGCAGATATAAAATGGCTAAGTGATGAGCTCGCTCCAGAATCTGCGACTGCATTAGTTGGAGAAATGAAAATTCTAATTCCACTTGCTGGAATGATTGATAAAAAAGCAGAAAGCGCAAGACTCGAAAAAGAGATTAAAAAATTAGAGTCTAATTTAGAAAAAAGTTCTGCAAAATTGAATAACCCAAATTTTGCTGACCGAGCACCGGCAGACGTAGTAAAAAAAGAACGAGATCGTGTAGCAGAAATGCAAACTTCATTACAACAGCTTAAAGATCAAGCAATTAAAATAAATAAACTTTAACATTCCCTGTTATAGCCACGTATAAAACAAGGAGTATTAGGAGTAGAAATGAGTAATCCAGGTAAACAAGAAAAGAAACTTTTTATGACCCGGTTAATGACGCCCGACATGGCCAACTTTTCTGGTAATGTTCATGGCGGCACCATCCTAAAGTTATTAGATGAAGCTGCTTTTTCTTGTGCGTCTCGCTACTGCAAAATGTATGTGATGACTGCTGCATTAGATCATGTTGAATTCAAGTCGCCCATCGTAGTTGGTGATCTTGTTACTTTTAAATGCAATATAAATTATGTTGGCCGCAGCTCAATGGAAGTGGGTATACGCGTTGAAGGTGAAAAGATTAGAGAAAAAACCAAATATCATGCCATCTCATGTTATTTCACTATGATTGCTGTTAACGAAGAGGGTATTCCTCAAAAAGCACCAACCCTTCTAATTGAATCAGAAACAGAACAAAAACTCTTTAATGCTGGAAATATGCGTCGTGAAATGCGTAAAGAAACGAAAGAGAAAAACTTACAGCTACATGTTGGGCTTGATACTATGATCTCGTAATTAATGATCACTACCTAATCATCACTATCCAACTTAAATTAGTTGGATTTGATATTTTTCATCCAGATATTCTACGGTATCGCCCGACACGATCTTTTTTCTTTTCCTGGTTTCTATAACGCCGTTAACCCGCACCAAGCCTTCCGCAATAACGACTTTAGCTTCACCACCACTGCTGACCATGCACTCGATTTTAAGAATCTTGTATAGCTCGACAGGTTCTCGAGAGATTTCAACTACTCTCATCTTATGAAATTTTACCAATTAGGTTTTCGACCGGTTTTACACTTGAGTGCAAACAATCAAACTAAAGAATGAGCCTTATAGATAACTCATATTGTGTGGGAACTTAACGCAACAGCAAAACAACAATTAAATTGTTGTCATGCTGTTGAGATAATTTACTGAGGGTAAACTGCGTTAAGCAGTAGAACTAACTATTTAGATAGCTTTTACTTTATTAGCACATGGTCCTTTTTGACCTTCGCCTACTTCGTATTCTACTTTTTGTCCATCATTGAGTGTTGCATAACCGCCGCCACTTTGAATTTCAGAATGGTGTACAAACAAATCTTTTCCACCGTCTTCAGGAGTGATGAAGCCGAAGCCTTTGTCCGCATTGAACCATTTTACTGTACCTGTACTCATATTGTGTTTTCCTAATTTAATGAATCTTAATTTAATCGAGGCTTACTGCTTTTGAATAGTTTTACCTATTCACTACCGTGACGTCTCAATGTGCACACATGCTAATCATTTTCTAGCCATAACGCCAATAAAAAAGAGATTTAAGCCCTTAATACCGACATTAATCGCTAGTTTTTATCAATTAGAGGTAGATTCTTGCCCACAACTCCAACAAATATTGAATTGACCCTCTATTTCTTCTCCACAGCCTGGGCACTTCCAATCCTCAGGATTGGCTTTTATTGACTGTAAAAAGGTCTCTACAACGCGTTTCGCAGGATCCTTATCTTGGTTATTGACGACCCATATCTCGGGCCATACCTCAGTGGGCGGCAGCTCACCTACACCGCCTGAAAGATGCTCGTTTTTAATAATAGAAGCTATCCCCTTTTCTTCAAGGAGATCTTTTATTTGATGAATAAAGATAGGATTGGGTTCGCTATATATGCGCTTCATGCACTCAGTATAGCAAAATTGGTGCTACGACAAATTATATCAATGCATTTCAATGAAGTTTTACTTTATAACTTTGTTTACTTTCACCTGTTTTAGAACAGACCGCAACGACTAACACTTCGCTGAGCTCAGCTGGAATACTTAGCCCCAGCAATGTTCGCGTGAAAGGTTGTTCATCCACATGGGGGTGATGAAGCACTCTTTCACCAATTAATTCGCCTTCAGGTGAATATATTCGCCAAGCATTAGCAAAATGCTCCCACCCTTCATCACTATGCTCTAGTGTGACGGATATATTAAATTTTTGAGCAGGTGTTTTTTCTATATTGACCTTAACTATTTTTGCATCACTTGCCATGCATACACTAGAGAAAAGAGCTAACAAACATATGATCAAAACTCGCATTTTTTATCCACCTTTCTATTCAATCAGCCTGAGTAATATGTTTTTACCATGTAATAGAAACTATTCTTTAGCAAAAATCTGGCTCATATCTTTAAATGATTTAAATTCTAGATAATTATTGCTTGGATCTTGAATAAACATAGTAGCTTGTTCACCAACCTGCCCTTTAAAACGGATACATGGCTGAATATGGAAAGTGACCCCTTCACGCTTAAGTCGCTCCGCTAGATGTTCCCACTCTCCCCAATTCAGAATGATACCAAAATGCCTAACGGGTACATCATGCTCATCTACCGGATTGGATGGTGTAAACATATCTTCATGATCATACAAATGCGCACTAAGCTGATGACCATAAAAATTAAAATCTATCCAACGTTTATCTTCTCTCCCTACGACACATCCTAAAAGATCTACATAAAATGCACGGGTCTTTTCTATATCGTAGACTGGAAAGGCTAAATGAAAAACAGATGTTGCCATAATTAAAATACCAACTTATTTTTTGGTTTGTCTGCTACGTTATCTCGCAGGTAAACCGGTAATGCTTCTACCGCTGTAACATGATTACCTTGTTCAAAATATACTTTACCTAGCTTGGCCACATATTCTGCCTGAGGAAAAACTTCTTGCTCGAAATTTATTTTTTTCCCCAAAACATCATGTAAATCATTCGCATATTCCGCCCAACCTGACCCAACTCCATAACAATTACCATTAATCTCAATTTGCATTTTATTTGCAGCAATAACTTTTTCATCACCCACCAATTCCATTACACCATTATCGTTAAGTGAATATAGTCCATAGTAAATTTCTTGCATCCGTGCATCGATACAAGACAGCACCTGAGTAACACCCATTGTTTCTGCAGCAGCTTGCGCAAGAGAGGCTAGTGACGAGACAGGCACAACGGGCAAGTCTTGGCCCAAGGCAATACCTTGGGTAACACTTGCTGCAAGACGCACACCAGTGAAGGCACCTGGCCCTCTGCCGAAAGAAATTGCATCTAGCTGCGATAAGCTAGTTTGAGCTTGCGCTAAAACTTGCTCACATATAGATAATATAATTTCATTATGCCTTCTGGGTGCAACTTCGCTAAGGCTAAATATCTCATCCTCTATCAACAGTGCCGCTGAACATGATTCTGTAGCAGTTTCAATGGCTAACAGTTTCATATTCAGACTCTCGAAGTTCTAAAAAGTTTATCGCATCATCCAAACTTGAAGTACGAAGCATGTTCGGCAAACTATTGATGAACGTCTTACCGTAAGGTTTAGTAAGCACTCTTGGATCACAGATCACAACTACACCATAGTCTTCCTCATCACGTATTAAACGACCCACACCTTGTTTAAGAGCAATAACCGCTTGAGGTAGTTGATATGTCATAAATGGATTCTCACCTGTTTGTCGCAGGGCTTGCAAGCGTCCACTTAACACTGGATCATCTGGAGCAGCAAAAGGTAGTTTATCAATTACAACAATACTTAACGCTTCGCCACGAATATCTACACCCTCCCAAAAACTACTTGTCCCCAGTAATACCGCATGGTCCGTTTTAGAAAAAATTGATAATAGCTCTCTACGAGGAGAGTCGCCCTGAACCAATAGCGTAAAGTCCTTATGATCCGCTAAATAAGAAGCCGCAATTCTCAGTGCGCGATGACTTGTAAACAATAAAAATGCTCGTCCTTGATTGGCCTCTAACAGTGGTAACACTGCATCAACCACTTTATGCGTATAGTTTCTATCATTAGGCTCTACGCCTAATACAGGCAAGTATAGGCGTGTGTTATTTTGATAATCATAAGGACTATCTAGCATTAAAGTCTCAGCATCGACCAATCCCAGCTGTTGCTGAAAATGATCAAATTTTGCATTCACCGTTAACGTTGCTGAGGTAAAAATCCAGCTACACTTATATTGACGCATAAATTCTTGGAATGAATCTGCCACTATTAACGGCGTGCTATGCAGCTTGAACCCTTTATCAAAACACTCAAGCCAATTTATCCTTTCATTACTGCTATCCGCGTTACCTTCTGAGAGCAAGTGTAAGCCTTGTTCAATGCGCTCACATCGCTCTACGCATTTAGTCATCAACTTGCCTCTATCCCCTAAAGGCGTTATCACTTCACTTAGTTGATAGACTGCATTACATAACTTATCAAACTGATCTTCAATTTTTGACACCGAAACCATTTCATACCATGGAAATCGACCATTTTTACCTGACAGTGCAAGTTGAAAGTCAGCAACAGCCTTTAGTAGCACATCCACAACAGGTTGCACTTCTTTTACTCCAGATGCCTCTTCAATTTGTGCAACACGAACATCGTTAGACAAGTCATTCATTTGCCGACTAGTCGTGGAGCTTGCAAGAAAAGCGCTCGCTAATTCAGGAAGCTGATGGGCTTCATCAAAAATTACAGCGTTTGCACTTGGCAAAAGTTCTCCAAACCCTTCTATCTTAAGCGCTAAATCAGCAAAAAACAGATGATGATTAATAATCACAACATCTGCTTGTTGAGCTTTTTGCCTAGCTTTGACGACATGACATTTATCATAACTTGGGCATTCCGCGCCCAAACAATTATCAATGGTTGACGTAACATTCGGCCAAACAGAGTCGTTCTCAAATATAGCGGTTACTTCTGCAATCTCACCTGATTTTGTAAACTGAGACCATTCTTTGATTATATTAATTTTTTTACTCAACTGACGATTATGCATTTGCACACTAGGAGCATGATGCTCCAATCTATGCAAGCATAGGTAATTAGCGCGCCCCTTTAATAAAGCTGTTTTAACTGGCAGCTTTAGAATCTTAAGAATTGCAGGAAGATCTTTAAAATATAGCTGATCTTGTAGGTGTTTGGTGCCGGTAGATATAACCACTTTTTGCTTTGATCGTAATGCGGGAATTAAATAAGCAAATGTTTTACCTACACCCGTTCCGGCTTCTACAATTAACTGACTATAATTTTTCAATGCCGTATCTACAGCATTACTCATATCTTGTTGCTGTGGGCGGTGTCGAAAATTCTCTAAATTCTCAGACAGCAAGCCTTTTTCACTAAATATCGTTTCACTAAAGATCTCAACACTATCTAACTCTTTAGAATCTGACATTGGATGGTTTGACATTAACCCTGTGAAAACAACGTTACAGATACATATGCTGCAATACCTTCACCTCGACCAATAAAACCCATTCCTTCATTAGTGGTGGCTTTAACATTCACATTCTGAATAGATATTTTTAGTAGCTCACTGAGTCTTTTCTGCATCGCGGGAATATACGTAGCAAGTTTAGGCTTTTCGAGAATAATTGTACTGTCAACATTCCCCACTTCGTATCGTTTCTTTTCTAGCTCTAAAACAACAATCTCAACCAATTCACTACTCTCTATATCTTTAAACTTTGGATCATTATCTGGAAAATGTTTGCCAATATCACCCATTGCTGCTGCACCTAACAAGGCATCACATAAGGCATGCAATAGCACATCACCATCAGAATGCGCATCTAACCCTTGATCAAAAGCTATTTTTTCTCCACCCACGACAATGTAGTCACCATTTTTAAATCGGTGTGAGTCATAACCAAAGCCTATTCTTACGGACATAATTTATATGTTAGTGATTAATTCTCTTAAGAATTCCTGCAGCAAGTTCTAGGTCTTCTGCATGTGTAATTTTTATATTATCACTTTGACCTTTTACTATTTTTGCCTGCAAACCTATCTGCTCTATCGCCGATGCTTCATCAGTAATGCCTATATTTTGGTTTACACAATAGCTCAAGGCACGACTTAATACTGATAATCGAAACATTTGTGGAGTAAGTGCTCGCCAAATATTCTCTCGACTCAATGTTTGAACAATTTTACTCAGTGATTCATCCTGCTTTTCGATCATTTTCAGGGTGTCACTAGTGGGTGCCGCGAGGATTCCACCAACATCATCATCCTCAAGTTGCTGTATTAATAGCTCAATATCTGAGTAACGCAAACATGGCCTTGCGGCATCATGCACCATCACAAAATCTTGGTCTTCCGCGGGAGTGTTCTCGAGATAACGAATAGCATTCAGCACTGATACACTTCGTGACTCACCACCCAGGACAGTATGAATTTTACTATCACGACTAATTGCTAAATTTTCCCAATGCTTATCATCTTTATGCAGCGCGATCACCACACCTTGAACATTTGGATGCTTTAAAAAATTACTCAAAGAAACTTCTATTACAGTCGAGCCACTTAAAGGCAAATACTGCTTAGGAATACTAGTCGCCATTCGCTGACTTGTGCCAGCAGCTGGCATGACTACCCAATATTGTCTTGTTGCCACTACCGTACTATTGTTGCCATTATTTGCTACGCGATTCTTCAGATTCACCTTCAACAATATGAATAAAGGTTTCATCTTTCTTAATCATCCCCAACTCACTTCTTGCGCGTTCTTCGATGGCTTCAAGTCCTGTTTTTAAGTCTTCTACCTCAGCCGCTAATACCGCATTGCGCTGTTTAATCTGATCATTTTTAACCTGCTGCTCTTGAACGGTTTGCTTTAGACTCAAAACATCACGAACACTTGCATCACCAAACCAAAGTTTAAATTGCAGCAATAGCAATAAAATACTCATTGATATGATAATGACTTTCACAGTAGCAATAAGTTATTAAAATTTGTAGGTCTGCATGCCTGGATATTTCGCAGCCGAACCAAGCTCTTCTTCAATACGAATAAGTTGATTATATTTTGCTACTCGATCAGAGCGCGAGAGTGAACCAGTTTTAATTTGCCCAGCTCCTGTTGCTACTGCTAGATCTGCAATGGTTACATCTTCCGTTTCACCGGAACGATGTGATACCACAGCAGTATAATTTGCGGCATGCGCCATATTAATGGCTGCCAAAGTCTCACTAAGCGTGCCTATTTGGTTTACTTTAATCAAAATAGAATTGGCTACGCCACGATCAATACCTTTTTGAAGTATCTCTGTATTCGTAACAAATAGATCATCACCAACCAACTGAACTTTTTTACCTACCTTTTCAGTGAGCATCTTCCAACCATCCCAATCATCCTCAGCAAGTCCATCTTCAATGGTAATTATCGGATATTGATGTACCCAATCCACCAAGTAATCAACAAATTGCTCAGAGTCATATGACTTACCCTCTGAATGTAATTCATACTTACCATTTTCATAAAATTCAGTACTTGCTACATCAAGGCCTAAGTGCATATCTTGTCCCACTTTGAAACCTGCAATCTCAATAGCCTGTAGAATAGTTTCAATAGCTTCATTATTGGATTTTAAGTCAGGAGCAAAGCCACCTTCATCACCCACAGCTGTGTTTAAACCTTTTTTGCCTAACACCCCTTTCAATGCATGAAAAACTTCAGCCCCATAACGAATTGCGTCACATATAGAAGAGGCACCTGTAGGTACGATCATAAATTCTTGCATATCAACACTATTATCAGCGTGCTCACCACCATTAATAATATTCATCATAGGTACAGGCATAATGAAATCACCACCTTGATGCAGATATTTATACAAAGGTGTTTGCTTTTCTTTTGCAGCAGCTTGAGCTACCGCCAGTGAAACGGATAACAGCGCATTCGCGCCTAAACGGCCTTTATTTTTAGTGCCATCTAAATCCAGCATAACTTGATCGATTTCTTGTTGTTGAAAACAATCCATTCCTATTAATGCCTGTTGGATTTCTGTATTTACATTGCTTACAGCATTCTGCACACCTTTACCAAGATAACGGGACGTGTCCCCATCTCTTAATTCAACCGCTTCCAAAGAGCCTGTAGAAGCACCTGATGGCACTGCAGCTCTACCCATTTGACCTGACTCAAGATTTACATCTGCTTCAAGTGTTGGATTACCACGTGAGTCAACAATTTCTCGTGCGTGAATTGTTTTTATCTTTGACATTCTGTTTACCTAATTTCCCTAATATATTTGTTAAATTTATTTCCGTACTTAACTAAACCTGTTAAACCAAATCATGTTCAATGAAACCTGATTTTTTAACCACCTCATCAATCTCTTTTAGTTGCTCTAATAACATTTTAATTTTATTAAGCGGCCATGAATTTGGGCCATCACTTTTTGCAGTCTCAGGGTTGGGATGGGTTTCCATGAACAGTCCTGATACGCCACTCGCTATTGCTGCTCTCGCTAATACCGGTACAAATTCGCGCTGACCACCTGAGGTTCCATCATTACCACCCGGCAATTGTACTGAATGTGTTGCATCAAATACTACTGGGCAGTCTGTATCTCGCATAATAGCCAAGGAACGCATATCCGATACTAAGTTGTTATACCCAAATGACGCGCCACGCTCACATACCATTATATTCTCATTACCTTGTGCTTTAGCTTTAGCAACAACATGTTTCATTTCACCAGGAGACAAAAACTGTCCTTTTTTAATATTCACAGGAATATTACATGCTGCTACACGTTGGATGAAATTAGTTTGGCGACACAGAAAGGCTGGTGTTTGAAACACATCTACCACATCAGCCACTTCTTGCATCGGTGTATCTTCATGCACATCAGTAAGTACCGGCAGATTAAATTCTTTTTTAACTTGCGAAAGAATTTGCAAGCCTTTTTCAATACCCAATCCTCTAAAGCTATCTAATGAAGAACGATTTGCTTTATCAAAAGAGGATTTATAAATAAACGGTATTTGGAGTTGCTGGGCAATTTCTTGCAACTGGCCTGCTGTCTCACGCGCTAATTCAAGACTCTCGATAACACATGGTCCGGCAATCAGAAAAAAGGGCTGATTAAGCCCTACTTCAAATTCACAAATTTTCATTAAATTAGTTCTTTTGCTCTTCAGCTTGCGAAACAAGATCTTGTGAAGGTGCTGTAGTAGTTCCAGCCTGGAAACTATTTGGCCTTAACTGTGTATCGCGATGTGACCGTGCAGCTTGCACAAACCCTGAAAACAAAGGATGCCCTGAGCGTGGGGTCGAAGTAAATTCTGGATGAAATTGACAACCTATAAACCAAGGATGATCTTCAATCTCAACCACTTCCATCAAGGACTCATCACTCGATTTTCCTGTAAAAGATAATCCAGCATTTTCTAATGTAGCCATGAATGTATTGTTAAATTCATAGCGATGTCGATGACGCTCAGCAATCATATCTTTGCCATACATTTGATGCACTAAGGAACCGGGTTGTAATTTGCATTCTTGCTCACCTAGACGCATTGTCCCGCCCATATCAGAAGACTGACTGCGACGTTCAACGCCTCCATCGCGATCTTGCCATTCAGTTATTAAGGCGATAACTGGATTCTTGGTACCTTGAACAAATTCAGTACTATGCGCATCGTTCAACCCAACAACATGCCTAGCATAGTCAATCACAGCAACTTGCATACCTAAACAGATACCTAAGTATGGGATTTTTTGTTCACGAGCGTAGCGTGATGCAGCAATTTTTCCTTCAATACCACGATCACCAAATCCACCCGGCACGAGTATTGCGTCCAAATCTTCTAATACACCCACACCACTAGACTCAATACTTTCCGAATCAATATATTGAATATTAACTTTTGTATGTGTTTGTATTCCGGCATGCGTAAGCGCTTCATTTAACGACTTATATGACTCTGTAAGATCAACATACTTCCCAACCATGCCAACGGTAATTTCCGCTTCAGGAAATTCGATAGCATGTACAACATCTTTCCAATCCTTAAGATCAGCCACAGGCAATTGGAGTTGAAATTTATCCAGCACAATTGTGTCCAATCCTTGAGCATGCAACCAAAGCGGAAGCTTATAGATTGTGCTTACATCCACACAGGAGATTACTGCTCGCTCTTCTACATTAGTGAACAATGCAATTTTTTTACGTTCGCCATCAGGCAGTGGCCGATCGGAGCGACACAATAAAATATCTGGTTGAATTCCTATAGAGCGTAATTCTTTTACCGAGTGCTGAGTCGGTTTTGTTTTCATTTCTCCAGCCGCTTGAATATAAGGTACTAAAGTTAAATGAATGTATGTAGTATTTTCACGCCCTAGCTCAACCCCTAATTGGCGTATTGCTTCAAGAAAAGGTAACGATTCTATATCACCTACCGTGCCGCCAATTTCCACCAATGCCACGTCTGCACCTTGTGCACCACGCTCAACAGATTTTTTAATTTCATCAGTAATATGCGGTATAACTTGAACCGTACCACCCAAGTAATCACCACGACGTTCTTTACGAATTACATTTTCGTAAATTTGCCCAGCAGTAAAGTTATTACTCTTACTCGAACGAAAACGCACGAAACGCTCATAATGACCTAAGTCTAAATCAGTTTCCGCACCATCCGCGGTTACATAAACCTCACCATGCTGAAAAGGGCTCATCGTACCGGGGTCAACATTTATATAGGGATCAAGCTTCATTAGGCTTATCTTCAAGCCTCGCGCTTCTAGGATGGCACCCAATGATGCGGAGGCAATTCCTTTCCCAAGAGATGAAACTACACCACCAGTGATAAAAACATAACGTGTCATCTAAACCTCGCGTGCACTATGCTATTTAGGCTACCGTATAGTGCTTTCTGTTGTGGTGAGAATGTATTCAAGACGGGAGAAAAGCGTATCAAATGAAGCGCTTAACCACAATCTATAGATTAGGTAAAATAGGTTTCACAACTAAGTTTTGGTTTCACAGACTGCCCCTGTATTCCAGAAATCTAGCACAGATATAAGTTGATCTTGGTGATACAACAAAGGAATACGCGATCTTTCCCAAGGGGGTACTTCAGCCTCATGCAGAAGGTTTTTCAATGACCTATGCTGCTTACTTCCAAATGGCTTTAGCCGCTCACCACCCTCTCGAAATTTAATAGTTAATTCACTCACTCCCTCGGGAATAGCAATACCCGCATCTTTTAGGTCCTCAGGCATTAACGTCCTTCCGAGAGATTCGATAACTAGCGGCTGATCAATTTTCCAACGAATCGTTTGACTTGCATCATGCGATTGTAACGGGTGCATTAGGTATAAATGATCACGGAAACGACGTATTTCACCCTCTTTCCAAGTTTGCAGCGGTGAAGTTTCCATGTCTTTTTTCAATACGATATCTGTAACAATTTGTTTTAAAATTTTCTTGCTAGGGACACGTATATTATTTGACGTAATCCAGAATCGCAGCGCATTATTAAGCCGCTCAAAACTGAGTGCCTGTAATGGAGTAACGCTTAACTTTTGTAACTCATCAGTCTTTGCTGGTTGAAGATCCAACTCTGCAAGGTCTTGCAAACAGCTTAAAGTATCAGCCTGCAACTCAGCAGACCTAGCTAAAGTTTGTTTAGCTGAAGGCCAACGCTTAAGTAGAATTGGCATCACTTCATTGCGCAGATAATTTCGATCAAATTCATTACATTGATTAGATGGATCATCCACCCATTGTAAATCTTGGGTCCTGGCATAATCTAATATATCAACACGCGAGAAAGACAGAAGCGGCCGAAGATGAATCCCCATGGATAATGTTTTAGATTCTGGCATGGCGGCAAGCCCCGCGGGTCCCGCTCCACGTAATAACTGTAACAAAATAGTCTCCGCCAAATCATCTTGATGATGAGCTGTAACCATCGCGGAGTTATTGATTAGTAGTTCTTCTAATAATGCGTATCTAGCATGCCTTGCAAGCTCCTCAAGACTTGTTTGTGCTTGCTTAGTGATCTGAGCATGCTGAATTTTTAATGGTATAGAAAAATCGCTACAAAACTTTTCACATTGCTGCTGCCATTGATTGCAATCGTTTTGCAAATGATGATTTACATGCACCGCTTCAACGGGGAGTTTTATAGCATGCATGATATGCAGTAAAACAGTTGAATCTAAACCACCACTATAGGCGACATAAAATTTGTCAAGACTGTTATGCTTTGAAAAAAAATCTTGCAGTTGTGAAATAGAAAGAGACATCGGGTAATTTTAGTTATTTCACAGCTTTTAATGCTTAATTAGATTCTTTGAATTCTCCATACTGAGTAAGTCGATTGAATCTATTTTCCAACAACTGTTCTACCGTAAGTGATTTCAAACGATCTAAAGTATTCGCCAACGAAGCTCTTACGCTTTCACATGTGCCATCCACATCTCGATGAGAACCTCCCAGCGGCTCTTGAATAACTTCATCAATCAAACCCAATTCTAATAATCGTGGGGCAGTTATACCCAACGCAATCGCAGCTTCCTCAGCTCTACCAGCATCCTTCCATAAAATAGAGGCACAACCTTCTGGAGAAATCACTGAATAGGTACTGTAACTAAGCATCGCTAAATAATCACCGACACCAATTGCAAGTGCACCTCCTGAACCCCCTTCACCTATCACCGTACAAATTATAGGTACGCGCAAAGAAGACATTCTCTGTAAGTTCAACGCAATCGCTTGGCTTTGACCACGCTCTTCAGCACCAATACCTGGATACGCGCCAGGCGTATCAATAAACGTAAATATCGGCATCTTGAATCTCTCTGCCATCTCCATGATACGTAGTGCCTTACGATACCCTTCAGGCCGTGGCATGCCAAAATTACGTTTTATATTCTCATTAGTGTTTCGGCCTTTCTGATGACCGATTATAGCTACTGATTGACCATCAAATTTCGCGATGCCAGACACCACGGCCGCATCATCCGCATACATACGATCACCATGCAATTCTGAAAAATCAGTAAATAGCCTTTCAACATAATCTAATGTGTAAGGCCGTTTGGCATGTCGAGCTAGTTGTGCAACTTGCCAAGGTGAAAGATTAGAAAAAATGGACTCAATCAACCCCTTAGACTTCGCTTGCAGCTTCGTAATTTCTTCATTGAGATTAAACTCATTATCGCTTTCAACTAACCGAAGCTCTTCGATTTTAGCCTCAAGCTCAACAATCGGTTGTTCAAATTCAAGATAGTCAGGATTCATTCTAGTTTGCTTTTATCAAGTTATTGGCAATTATGCATTAATACTCTGTTTCTTGTATACGACGCTAGTGTTTAACACCTCTGATACTTTACTCAGGCGCTGAAGTAGTTTTTCGTCCAAGGAAATATTCCAATCATCCCCAAATTTAAGCTTGGTCTCAACCGATTCATTTTGATATTCCACCATAATCGAACAATTACCATCCTTAAAAGGCAACAGTAATTGCTGCAAATCTTGCACCCAGCTTAACGAATCACCTTCAGATTTGATCTTTATATTTAACATAGCACCAAACTGCTTCAAATAATCATCAAAACTCCAAACATGGTCTGCACGCACTCGCACTCGTCCTGTGTATTCGTCCCAACCTAGACTACCTTTGATAATTAAAATTGCATCCTTAATCAACACATGATCAAACTTAGCATAATCCTGAGCAAATACTGCGATATCCATTCGCCCTGTATTGTCATCTAAACTTAAAAATGCGATGCGACCTTTTGGACTATTACGTAAACGTATTTGATCTAATAAACCCGCGACTAATATAGTTTTTGATTCATCTCGCGCTTGCCAAGATTTCTGTGGGCCAAGATCATTACCGGTAGCAAGCAGTTCTTTTATGTTCTTACTTGTAATTTTATCTAGCTCATCACGATAGCGTGTTATGGGATGTCCTGTTAAATACAACCCAAGTGTTTCACGTTCGCCAAGCAGCTTTTTTTCTT
The DNA here is from genome assembly GCA_937922735.1 of uncultured Gammaproteobacteria bacterium. Classification (GTDB taxonomy): domain Bacteria; phylum Pseudomonadota; class Gammaproteobacteria; order UBA4575; family UBA4575; genus JABDMD01. The sequence continues at coordinate 17,801 of CALAJL010000099.1, forward strand.
CCTCCCATTCAGGCACTTCTTGCACCTTACTACTTTTCATACTCACTTCAGCATGACCAAACATGTCATTTTGGCCTGCATCATCGTCACGATGTCGCTGTTCTGCAAATCGTAATGATTTGTCCAGATGCTGGAATAAACTCGCACGTGTATATCCAAAACAATCCATAGCTCCCGCGCGTACTAACGCTTCGATACAACGACGATTCACTTTTTGCGATCCAAGGCGCAAACAAAAGTCATCCAAGTCTTGATAGTCTCCGCTTGTTTCTCGCTCTAGTACTATCTCTTCAACCGCTGCTTCACCAACTCCTTTTAATGCACCCAATCCATATAAAACAATATTTTCTTATGGCACTGTAAAATTATAATTTGAACTATTGATATTTGGTGAGAGCACTTTGATATTCATGCCTCGACATTCATCAATAAGAATTACAACCTTATCGGTGTTATCCAAATCTGAAGACATCACCGACGACATGAATTCCGCTGGAAAATGTGTTTTCAACCAAGCTGTTTGATACGCTAATAATGCATACGCAACGGAATGTGATTTATTGAACCCATAGCCGGCAAACTTTTCCATCAAATCGAATATATGAGTAGCTAGCTTTAGATCTACTCCGCGCTCTACAGCCCCACTTTCAAATATTTCACGCTGCTTCTCCATCTCTTCAGGCTTCTTCTTACCCATCGCACGGCGTAACAAGTCCGCTCCTCCGAGCGTATAACCTGCCAGTATCTGCGCAATTTGCATTACCTGCTCTTGATAGAGGATAACGCCATAGGTTTCTTTTAATATGTGTTCAATATCAGGATGGAAATAGTCAACACGTGCACCGTGCTTACGAAGAATAAAGTCGTCCACCATTCCAGATTGCAATGGCCCAGGTCTATAAAGCGCAACGAGCGCAACAATTTCACCAAATGTATCGGGTTGGAGCCGTTTAATTATATCTTTAATGCCACTTGACTCTAACTGGAAAACAGCCGTGGTTTGTTGGCGCTTTAATGTTTCATATGTTGCTGAATCATCAAGCGGTAAATCTTCTATATCAATAAGTGGCTGACCCAAAAGTTTCAGCTTTTTATTTACCAATTGGACCGTGTTATCGATGATTGTAAGCGTTCTTAAACCAAGAAAGTCAAACTTAACAAGGCCCATCGCTTCAACATCATCTTTATCTAACTGGGTAACAACATTAGTGCCACCCGGTTCACAATATAGTGGAGTAAACGCGGTGAGTTCCGTAGGCGCAATCACGACACCACCAGCATGCTTCCCCGCATTACGTGCAATGCCTTCGAGCATCAATGCCATATCGAATACACTACGAACATCTTCTTCATTATTATATTGATCTTTCAATGTAGGTTCCGCTTTCAACGCCTTATCTAAGGTCATACCTACTTCAAACGGAATAAGTTTGGCAATACGATCTACAAAACCATAAGGATGGCCTAACACCCTACCAACATCTCGCACTACTGCACGCGCTGCCATCGTACCGTAAGTGATAATTTGACTTACTCGATTACGACCATAACGTTCAGCAACATAATCAATGACACGATCACGATTATCCATACAGAAATCGATATCAAAGTCAGGCATTGATACACGCTCAGGATTTAAGAAACGTTCAAACAGCAAATCATATTTAAGCGGATCTACATCCGTAATACCCAACACGTATGCAACCAACGAACCTGCACCGGAACCACGTCCTGGACCTACCGGTACCGCATTCGCTTTTGCCCAGCTAGTAAAATCCGCTACGATAAGAAAATATCCTGCATAACCCATGGTATTAATAACATCCAATTCTATATCTAAGCGATCCTGATAATTTTTCTTCAGTTCAGGATTATCAATTTTTAATTTTTGCAGGCGTTTTTCTAGACCTTCTTCTGCTTGCTGACGCATATATTCGGGCGGTGTATGTGTCTCAGGAATTGGAAATTCTGGCAAAACATTCTCACCAAAAGATAGCGTTACATTGCAACGCTTTGCAATTTCTACTGTATTGGTTATTGCTTCTGGAATATCTTTAAATAGCGCTACCATCTCTTCACTACTGCGAAGATATTGTTGTGGCGAATATAGTTGTGGCCGTCGCGGATCATTTATGACTCTACTCGTATGAATACATACCCTCACTTCATGGGCATCAAACTCATTCTTCTCTAAAAAACGAACGTCATTCGTTGCTACAACGGGCAAAGAATATTTAGCTGCAAGCTTAACGGCTTGTTGATTGTAAATATCTTCCTCTTCTCTATCCGTACGTTGTAACTCGATATAGTAATTGTCTTTAAAATGTTCTTTCCAAAATGATGCATATTCAACCGCTAATTTTTTATTACCCGAAATAATTGCACGCCCCACATCTCCATCACGGCCACCCGAAATCACAATTAAGTTCTTACCTGCATCAACCAACCAAGCACGTTCAAGTGTTGGTCCACTACCTCTTTGACCTTCCAAGTATGCTCGCGTTACTAGCTTGGTAAGCTCTTGATACCCATCATTGTTTTTACACAAAAACACTACACGCGAATTAGGCTCTTTCGCTGTGAGACCAGATATCTGAACCTCAACTCCAATAATAGGTTTAATACCATTCTTTAATGCTTTCTGATAGAACTTTACTAGTGCGAATAAATTATTGAAGTCAGTTAAAGCGACTGCAGACATGCCTGAGCTACTAAGCTGTTCCATAAGCTTTGGCACGCGCACAATACTATCAACAAGTGAATATTCAGAGTGCAAATGCAAATGTACAAATTCAGACATGTTTTTATTTCTAACTATTCTATATAGTATTTAATGCAGCCATTGCATCTCTTACAGGCTTATAACTTTTACGATGTAATTTGCTTGGACCGTATTCCTGTAACGCAGCGATATGCTTGGCAGTGGGATAGCCTTTATGCTGATCAAATCCATATTGTGGCAAATCTCTATGATGTGTTTCCATTTCAATATCACGCGTAACTTTAGCCAGTATCGATGCTGCGCTTATTTCCGCTACTAATTGATCACCTTTTACGATCGCGGTACACGAGACCTGTAACACAGGACAATACAGACCATCCACATACACATGAGTCGCTTCATATTTCATTGCGACATATGCCCGTTGCATGGCCAATAATGTAGCCTGATGAATATTTATATCATCAATTTCATCCGCCGAAGCATAACCAAGTCCCCATGCTAAGGCTTTAGATTTAATTTCATTGAACAAGAACAGTCGCTTCTTTAAGGTGAGCTTTTTAGAATCTGCCAAGCCATCGATTTTAATTTCTGGATCTAAGATTACACTTCCCGCAACCACTGGGCCTGCTAACGGACCTCGTCCTGCTTCATCAATACCTGCAACAAGTCCGGAATCAGTATTCAAAATTGACCTTTATTTTTTTTACACAATTTACAATGGGTGAACGGCTAATTAATAACCAGCTCAATAGGACGAACGTTATACCTAGATACCTAAAGTTCGTATACTGCACACTTACTTAAAAGGATACCTAAAAACCAGTGTCAGAGATACGAACAGCCGTAATAGGTGTTGGATATTTAGGCAGATTTCATGCTCAAAAATATTCGCAATTAAAAAACAGCAGGTTACTCGGCGTAGTTGATAAAGATATTGAGAATGCTCAGAAAGTAGCCTCCGAAGTTGGCTGCAAAGCTTACACAGACTACCACGAGCTTTTAGGTGAAGTGGATGCAGTGAGCATTGTGGTACCTACAGATTTGCACTATGAAGTTACGGCTGACTTCTTAAGGCACGGCACCCATATATTAGTAGAAAAACCCATTACCACCACAGTAGATCAAGCTGATGAACTGATTGCATTAGCCCATTCAAATCATTGTATTTTACAGGTAGGACATCTAGAACGATTCAACCCCGCTATCCTAGCCATGGAAAATGAGATTTCTGATATACGATTTATCGAATCCCATCGACTTGCACCTTACAACCCCAGAGGGACAGAAGTAAGCGTTATACTCGATCTGATGATTCATGATATTGATATCATTTTAGATTTAGTGAACTCTGAAGTTGAAAATATTGATGCGAGCGGCACATCAGTATTATCAAATGACTTTGACATTGCTAATGCAAGAATCGTTTTCAAAAACGGTTGTGTGGCTAATGTAACTGCAAGTCGTGTTAGTAATAAAACCGATCGGAAAATGCGCATCTTCAAGAATGACGCATATCTATCCGTTGACTTTCAAAACCGTGAGCTTGCTACGTACAAAAAAGGTAATGGCGAAATGTATCCTGGTGTACCTAACATTGATATTCAAAAAGATACTTTTAATAAATCTGATGCATTAAAAGCAGAAATAGAACATTTCCTAGAATGTATTGAAACCAAGTCAACACCAAAAGTAACAGGTGAAGATGCTAAACAAGCACTATTAACCGCCATACAAATCAGTGAACTGTTAACCTAATGCCTAAAATTATAATTTTACTCTAAAAAAATTGACAATAGAAGAATACTTATGATTCCTATGCTTGACTTAAAGCTGCAATATGCAGCTTTAAAAAACGATATCGATAATGCGGTTGCAGATGTATTGCAAAACACGCATTTTATTATGGGCCCAAATGTAAAACAGTTTGAATCTGAAGCTGCACAATATTTGGGTGTAAAACATGCAATATCATGCAACTCAGGAACTGATGCATTGCATTTAGCATTACGTGCTTGTGGCATAGCAGAAGGCGACGAAGTGATTACTACACCCTTCAGCTATGCTGCCACCGTTGAAGCCATATGCTATGTAGGAGCGATCCCTGTATTCGTTGATATTGAACCTAATACTTACAATATTTCTACTCAAGCTATCGAATCTGCCATCACCACTAAAACCAAAGCTATTCTGCCGGTACATATCTTTGGACAAGTTGCCGCTATGCAAGAAATTGTCAATATTGCGGAAAAAAATAATTTGAAAATTATTGAAGATTGCGCACAGTCATTTGGTAGCAAACAGAATAATCAGCAAACCGGATCTATTGGTGATGCGGGTTGCTTTAGCTTTTTCCCTAGTAAAAATTTAGGCTGTTACGGTGATGGTGGCCTTTTTACTACCAACTGCGACAAAACCGCAGAACAATTTATGCTACTTAAGAGTCATGGCAGCAGAATACGCAATCAACATGAGATTGTTGGTTGGAATAGTCGCCTTGATGAATTACAGGCAGCCATACTAAGAATTAAATTAAAACACATTGATGAGTTTAACAATAACCGCATCTCAGTAGCAAAGCGCTATAATGAATTATTAGCATCACCTACAATCGTGACTCCATCATTTGAAAACAATGGTTCTCATGTTTTCCATCAATACACTCTACTCAGCGAAAACCGAGACGCAATATCCGAACAGCTGACCAAAGAAAATATAGGCCATGCAATTTATTACTCTATACCACTATCTGAACAACCCGCATTTAAAGCTATTTCTCGCTCAGAGAGTCTTACAAATACGTTATCAATCTGCTCAAAGTGCATTTCTTTACCCATGTTTCCTGAAATATCTAATCAGCAGATCGAAAAAGTGGTCAGTACAGTAAAAAGTGCCGTATAAAATTTCAAACAACCATTCAGCAAATGTAATGATCGTAACTGGCGAGGCATCGGGCGATATTCATGGTGCACATGTTGTCAGTGAAATAAAAAAAATACTACCTAGTACTAAATTTTATGGCGTAGGTGGCACAAATATGCAACTAGAGGATGTTGAAGTTCACACCAATGTTTCTGAACTTTCTGTGGTTGGTTTAGTTGAAGTACTTAAACACTATCCTCGACTCAGAAATTTACTTTCTAAAACCAAAAACACTTTAAAAACTAAAAAACCAGACTTGCTTATCTTAATTGATTCACCTGACTTCAATCTCCCACTTGCAAAATTTGCAAAACAACGAGGTGTTAAAGTTTTATATTACATCAGCCCACAAATATGGGCTTGGCGAAAAAGTAGAATAAAACTAATTCAGAAATATGTAGACATGATGGCTGTCGTATTTCCTTTCGAAGAAAAATTTTATCTTGATGCAGGAGTGCCTGTTGAATATGTAGGGCACCCATTGATCAAAGAAGCAAAAGCCACTATTAGTAAAGCTGACTTTTTACTATCTAACAAGCTTGACCCTAATAAAAAATTAATCGGCTTATTTCCAGGTAGTCGTATCAGCGAAGTTGAAAAGAATTATCCTATATTATTAAGTGCGGGCTATGAGCTATTACAACAAAAACAAGATATTCAATTTATCACTCCCATCGCGACAACTCTCCCCGACGCACTGATTAATAAATATATTTCTGAATCAGACATAAAAGTACTAACAACCCCAGAGAATATCTATAACGTAATTAATGCCTGCGATGTTATAGCGGCTGCATCAGGCACAGTCACCTTACAAGTTACACTCATGAAAGTGCCTATGCTAATCGTATATAAAATTTCACCTACAACATACCGAATCTTTAAAAGAATCGTTAAGTTTACATATGCGGGAATTGCTAATGTCATAGCAAAAAAAGAAATATCTCGAGAATTCATTCAAGACTATGCTACAGCCAAAAATATATCTTCTGAGTTGTTAAAATTACTAACAGATAAAAAATATACATCTGAGATGAAAAATAATATGCAGAAAATAAGAGATAATCTTGGAGAAAAAGATGGTTCAGCAGCTACCGCACGTCTTGCAGCTGAACTTATACAGCAATGCAATTGATTACTGCACTATACCGCGCTCACTAGAGATGACAAAATTCATAAATCGCCCTACTTCAGGAAATTGATTTGCAAGAATTTTTACTTCAGATAAATTCTCACTTCTTGAATGCTTGCTGCGCACTAGCAACTTATATGACTTATGCAACGCTGCAATACATTCCTCCGAGAAACCACGACGTTTTAAACCTTCTTTGTTCAAGCCATGAGTACTCGCGTAATTTCCTGAAGCCATAACATAAGGCGGTAAATCTCGATTCAATGCTGTTCCCATTGCACAAAAGGAATGTGCACCAATACGACAAAATTGATGTACCAAAGTAAATCCACCAAGTATTGCGTAATCCTCAACTGTTACATGACCCGCTAATGTCGTTCCATTTGCAAAGGTAATATCATTTTCCACATTACAATCATGCGCAATATGAACATATACCATTATCCAGTTTCGATCACCAATCTTTGTAAACCCTTGGTCTTCTTCAGTACCACGATTGATAGTTACATATTCACGAATCGTATTGTCATCACCGATAATTAACTCACTACTTTCGCCGTGAAATTTCTTATCCTGAGGTATCTCGCCTATTGAAGAAAATTGAAAAATACGATTGCCCGAACCAATTGTTGTCGGACCATTTAATACTACATGTGGCCCTATGACAGTCTTTTTGCCAATTTTCACGTCTGGGCCGATGATAGAATAAGCACCAATTGATACATCAGTATCTATTTCCGCACTTGAATCAATTATCGCTGTCGGATGTATATTTTCTGTTTTATTCATCTTCATAGATGATATTTACGGAATGAGCAGTGTTAGCTCGTCTCAACTTCCTTAAATACACACATTAATTCTGCACTTGCTGCAACTTCGTCTTCAACCGAAGCAATGGCTTCAAATACACCATAACCACGCTTATGCCTTTTAAGCCTAACGTCGAGAGTCAGTTGATCGCCTGGACCAACCTGCCTCTTAAAGCGCGCTTTATCGATACCGACAAACAAATACAGACTCTCGTCATTTGGCCGCCAATCTGGATTACTAAGCGCAAGTAAACCCGAGGCTTGCGCCAATGCTTCAAGAATTAAAACACCCGGCATAACCGGGGCGTCTGGAAAATGTCCTTGAAAGAAGGGCTCATTAAAACTGACGTTTTTAATGGCCAAAACAGATTGTCCAACTTCGCACTTGAGCACACGATCGACAAGCAAAAACGGATAACGATGAGGGAGATATTTTAAAATATCATGAATACTCATCTCAACTTTATTAGACATAACTAGTTATTATTACTAAATTTATATAATTAAATCTTATTCAACTATTATATCGACAAGCTTTATAGATTATAAAAGTATAAAGCTGACGTATGCACCGGAAATATAAAACTCAAATCAAATTAATTTTACTGAGGTGATTGCATTTCTTGCAATACTCGAGCAGTTAAATCTATTTTTTCACTTGCATATAGTACGGGCTGAGTAACTACCAGGTCATAATTTTCCGCTTTAGACACAACCACTATTACTTCATGCACTTTCTTTTGTAATTTTCCCAGCTCTTCATTTCGACGAATATTAAAGTCCTCTCTTAGCTCATCTTGCTGACGATTATATTCACGTTTCCTGTTCAGGATCTTTTTTTCTAACTCACTGCGATTCTTATCATTCATAATTGGACCGTCATTTTTTAAAGTCTCTTCGAGCTTTAAAAC
>CALAJL010000100.1 GCA_937922735.1 uncultured Gammaproteobacteria bacterium
TTAAATAGATTTAAAATGACCACTATTGGCCGAAAGCAGACAAACTCATATAAGGAATAAGAATGCCATATGTAAATATTAAGTTGACAAAAGAAGGCGTCAGTTCAAGTCAAAAAGCTGAACTTATTCAAGGCGTAACTGATTTGCTTCAAAAAGTATTAGGTAAAAATCCTAATACTACTTTTGGTTATTGTAGAAGAGGTTGATACTGATAACTGGGGTATTGCTCGTGAGCAAGTAACTACACGTAGAAATAGGGGCGAATAGAATTATTATAAACGTCTGCTAATGGCGAAAAGCGGACATGATAAATAGTAAGAATTTATCTGATTCAATATTTCTCAAATAAGTAATACGCAGATTTAACATTACTTCTAAATGATTCACATACTGTTGCATTTAGTGATACCAGCATTAGTTGCTCGAGTATTCTTTCAGTCCCGCTGGAAGTATGCTTATTTCATTATGGTTGCGACAATGCTTGTTGATCTAGACCATTTAATTGCAAACCCTATTTATCATCCAGATCGCTGTAGTATTGGCTTTCATCCACTGCATCATCCGTGGCTAGTAATTATATATTTTGCACTATGTTTTGTGCCTAAGGCTCGACTGGTTGGTCTTGGGTTATCTATACATATGTGTCTAGATGCTATTGATTGTCAGGTAACTAGTGGTGTATGGATATACTAACTAATGCATTAATAACCATGAATAAATCGAGTATGTTGTTTGTATCAGCTCACACTTGAATATAGATAAATGAGTAAAAATCTAAATTCGCACGCATCATGAAAAACGCTTTATCGTTTACGCACCACTCTTCATCACCTCATTTTTATAATCACATCTAGCCTAATTTTTCCATGTAATTTAAAGGGATAACTAGCAGTAGGTATCCGCTCCATATATATAGTTGGGCCAAGTAATTAATTATCGTTATTTTGTCTTTTATATATAAAGTAAAAGCAAAACTTGCCGTTTATAGATGGGTACATTCAACTTAATTATGAATCTGATGTAAACGAATACATGGCTACTATATTTCTCGCGCGTCAACCAATTTATAACCGCAAATTAAGCGTTTTTGCCTATGAGCTTCTATATCGAGATAAGGTCTCGGACCAAGCAGATGTGATCGATGGAAACAGGGCAACATCAGATGTCATTATCTCTGCGTTAATGGATATCGGTCTGGAGAATATTGTAGGAGAAAAATTAGCTTTTATTAATATGACGCGTAGCTTTTTAGTGGGTGAATTACCATTACCTTTGATGAAGGAGCAGATCGTACTGGAAGTGTTAGAGAATGAGGTGCCGGATGAGCAATTAACTTCGGGCTTAGAAAGCTTGGTTGAGGCAGGGTATCCTGTCGCATTAAATGATTTTATTTATACTCCAAAATTTGATCGGCTATTAGAGATTGCTAAATTTGTAAAACTAGATGTTAGTGTGTTGAGTGATCAAGACTTAGAAACGCATGTAGAGCTGTTGAGTAAACATAATGTAAAACTATTGGCTGAGCGAGTGGAGTCACAGGAGAAATTTGAGCATTGTAAAAATCTAGGTTTTGATTATTTCCAAGGCTTCTTTTTCTGTAGACCACAGGTAGTTATTGGTAAGCGTGTGGAAGGCAATCGGATGATTGTACTTAAGCTTATTGCTGAACTACAGAATCCATCGGTTACTATGGACGATCTTGAAGATTTAATCGGCCGCGATGCAACGCTCGCGTATCATCTGCTTCGTTATATGAATTCTGCATTTTATGCGCTACGTATAAAAATAGAATCAATTCAACATGCTCTTACTTTGTTAGGAACAGAAGAAGTTAGAAAATGGGCTAGCTTAATGCTGATGTTGAGGCTTTCAGACGATAAGCCTAAGGAGCTAATGTTAACAGGAATGATGAGAGCTAAGATGGCTGAACTTCTTGTTGCGTCTGATCAAGATGCTAAAGCGGAACAGTATTTCGCAGTGGGTTTATTTTCAGTTTTAGATGCGTTGTTAGATATGTCGTTGCAAGAGGTCTTGGATACTTTACCTTTAACAGAAGAAATGAGCTCTGCCCTATCTACTCATTCAGGAAAAATGGGACAAATTTTGCAGAACATCAAATTATATGAGCAAGGCAATTGGGATGAGTTAATGAATTTAATTGATCATTCTGCTTATCAAAAAGCTTATCTTCAATCCATTAAGTGGGCTAGTGAAATGGGAAGTAATATCTAGGCCTAGAATTTTACTGGAAGACGATTCCATCTTTCTCAGCTTTAGTACAACTTTTGGTGAGTAAAGGCACCAAGTATTTAGTGAAGAATTTACAATAGGTTGAAATTACCAATCAATATAATCGTTAGATAAATTCCTACTAATCCCACCAATGCTAGTAGTGAAAGTGTTTTAATCAAATTTGTTTTACCTACCGAGATTCCACCGAAGCTGAAAATTAAGCCTATTGCTGCTATTGCAAACGATACCCAAAAAACGATGTTCACACAGGAGGTTGTGCAACTGCGCCCGTCAAAGGTGCCTGATAAAAGCTGCATACCTAAAAAGATCGCTAATGCCCAACTAATAAGTGCACTAAGTAAGGATATTGTGGTGTTCATTGCCATGTGAAATAACTCAACTCTAAAATTTAATTATTTGATCTAGACCATATTGTAGCAAGTATGGAACCCGATAGATTATGCCATATTGAAAAAACTGCACCAGGCAATGCTGCAATAGGCTGAAAATACTGACTGGCTAAGGCTACTGCCAGCCCTGAATTTTGCATACCTACTTCAATGGCCAAGGTTCTTGCTATCTTATTGTCATATCCCAATAATTTGCTGAAAATATAACCAGTAAGCATTCCAACTGTGTTATGTAAAACTACTGCAGCCATCACAACAAATGCTATGTTCTGAAGCCTATTTTGGTTGAGCGAAATAATGATGGCGATAATTAAGCATATACTTAGTATTGAAATACTAGGGAAGATTTTTAATACACCCTCAAGCTTCTTGCCCAAAAGGTGGTTGATTAATACCCCTAAGGTCACTGGGATAATAATTACTTTCAGCATAGTGAGTATCATGCTCAAAATGGGCACTTCTACACTTTCACCAAGGTATAACCAGGTTAGTAATGGCGTGGCGACTATGGCTAACAACGTGGAGCAGCAGGTTATGGCTAATGAAAGCGCTACATTCCCATTGGCTAGGTAACAAATGACATTTGATGCTGTGCCTCCAGGGCAGGTGCCTACCAATAACATTCCAGTGAGAAGCGGAAGGGAAAGACCGAGTCCTAGACTGATCATCCATGCACTAAGTGGCATGATAGTGAATTGAAGTATAAGCCCAACGAGAATGAGTGATCTAAGAGAGAGTAATTTTTTAAAATCGTTAAAGTTTAGTGTAATGCCCATGCCTAACATTACGACTGCCAGTAGATAGATGATGCTGGGTTTTAAGGCTGTAAATGGTTCTGGAAAGAAATAAGCTATAACGCTGAACAGTATCGCCCAAACCGGAAATAAAGCATTAAATCCACGTAACATGAAGAGGGTTTAGTTGATTTATAAAAGTAAGTAAATATTATTTTTCTTCACAACAAACGCTAATTTCTTTAAGCTTTGCGCTTTGCAGGGCCCATAGATACATAGGCCATTATCAATTTCAAATAATGCGCCATGGTTTGCACACATTATATAATTATTATCCAAATCTAAGAACTGGTTAGGTGTCCAATCAAGAGGGCCACTAGTATGTGGGCATGAGTTTTCGTACACAGCAATACTGGCATTCTTTTTAACGATGAATAGTTCAAGTTTAGTGCCTTCTATGCTAACGCTTAGACCTTTACTCCCTGGATCTGCTATATCACCCTCAGCAGCAATTAATATTTCTTCTTGAGACATATCGCTATATATGTTTTGCTGATTAAATTATCGTAAGACTCTAACAATCTAGCATCTAAGTTACCATGGAAGAAAACAAGGAAGAAACTAAACTTTTTGCAACATCAGAAGAAGCTGAAGTAGCATTTTATGCAGCATTCCAGCAAGAAGACCTTGAGTTAATGATGTCTGTCTGGGCAAATGATGAAGATATTACATGTATTCACCCAGGTGGAAACCGTTTGGATGGATTAAAAAATATTATCGAGAGTTGGGAGCAAATGTTTAGCCATGAGAATGGTATTAAATTTGAGATAAATAAAAAAAGAGTACAAATAGAGGGAGATATTGCGATTCATCACGTGATTGAATCAATTTATTTAGATGGTGAGTTGCAGTCAGAAATTATTGCTACAAATATTTATCGCAAGAGTGCAGATAGCTGGCGGTTAGTTTTGCATCATGCATCACCAGAACTCAGACCTGCACTTATTCCTTCAGATGAAGATATGTTAGACGAGCAAGAAGAAGAGAAAAAAATCTTTCACTAATAGTATTGTATTAAAAGATATAGTAAAAATTCTTGTTTCAGCTGCTGCGAGTGGCTAGTTTCAAACCTTTTTTAGCACATTTATGTGCATCATTCATTTCGTCAAGCTGCTCATGCAATGTAGCTAATTCAGAGTAGGTTTCAGCTAAAGGTTTACGCGACAAACTCGACTCAAAATAGGCTTTCGCTTTTCCCCAAAGTTGTGCTTTATTGCAAATGCGGCCTAAGGTTAAATAAAGATATTCATCATTTGTATGTAGATCTACCCATTTTTCAGCTTTAATCAGTGCCTGACTAGGATCTTTTAATTCAATTAGTCCGTATTCTCGTACTAACTTTGGAGACCATTTAATGTTTAACGCATTGGCAGCTGTACTTTCTGCAAGCTCATGTTTACCTTGTTGTCGAAGAGCAGAGATATAATTAAGTGTTAATGCTTCATCATTTAATATGCTCTCTCTGAACTTTGTTCCAATTTCATCAACATCAGATGCGTTTTGGCTGTTCATTAATAGACCTTGAATAGCTTTCTTTTCTATCTGGGTAAAAGTTTGTTGACTCATATTTTTGCTGCTTTTCAATTGCGGAATAATTTCAGCTAACTTCCCCCAATCACCAAGTTGCTCGTAAGTGTTTGCAAATAATGAAGCAATTTTGGGATTAGAGCGCATGGTATCTTCATATGGACTTAGGCTTGCTAGTGCTTGTTCAGGCATTTTTTGGTCAAGTAATAATTCTGCTCGTAACACATCTAGTGCTGATTGTTCTTCAGGGCTATTTGATTTTGCTTCAGACAAATGGGCATCACGTTCCGCAAAGTCACCACGCATATGTGCGGCACGTGCTGCCCAAATGTAATTAACCATAGCGGTATTTGAGTTATCTGCACCACTTAATAAAAGTTTTTCAGACTGTGTCCAATCGCCTTGAGTAAACTTTGTCAGGCCATCTCGAGTGCAATCTAATGCCTTGCTCTGGCGACGTTTATCCATGGCTGATTGAATACGTTTAGGCGCACTAAAAAGTAAAGCAAATAATCGTAAAACAATATAAAAAACTGTAAATAAAATGAATAGGCCAATAACGAATTCAACTAATGGAAGTTCGTATGTGGTATCTCCATAAGTGAAACTAGCAAAGCCAGGTGCTTGCATAGTGATGAATACCGCTGCAGTAAAAACGATAAGAAAGAATATAAAGACAAGTAACGCGCGAATCATTTTTTTGTACCTAATTAACTATTATTAATTGTTTCCATGGTTTCAAGAAGTAAGCTGGCAGCTTCCGTAATATCTGGTAGTTCGGGCTCTAGGTTAATATCATTAAGATCACTTAAGTCTGAAATGATTTCTCTTTTATTATGCAAAGTGTCAGTAGACTCTAGCCAAGATAATGCTGCTTCTAACTCTTGATGATAAGTATTGTCATCACGGCTGGCTACAGCATATTTTGCACCTAAAAGCTTCATACGAATGAATTCGTATGCTTGCAAACTTTCTTGTTCACTTATAAACACTTTTAACTTCTGCTCGTCTCTAGTGACCTTAATTGACTCATTGATAGAGTCTTTTACTCCATCAATTAATTTACCCCAACCGGTTCGTTCTTCTTTTGGTTCTTCGTCTTTATTTGCCGAACTTATTTTTTGCTTATCTTTGGCATTTTTAATAACTGTTTGTTTCAATCCGGCGAGAATATTATCTATTTCTAAACTAATGCCCACCCAGTCTGGATATGGAAAGTTTTTTAATTTTCCAACCTGCTTTGAAACTGATTCACGCACTGGTAATAAACGCGGATCATTGAGCTCATGAAGTCTAGAGCTGGCTGCCTTTAGTGCTGTGATGGTACCAGCAATATCTCTCTCAATACGCAAGCGGTGATTAGCCATTCGCAATACATGTTCTGCTTCCCTTAATCCCCAACCTAACTGGCTACGATTTACATGTTGTAGAGTTTCTTGAGTGAGCAATTCAACATCTTTTTGTGCTTTAGCTTGGTTTTGGATTTGACTAGAAAGATCTTCGACAGTTTGATTAATACTGCTTACATTGGTTTCAATTTGTTTTTTAAAATTCTGTAATTTAATACCTTCATCGATGGTAGCTACTTCATGAGAGATGGATTGTCGATCTACAGCCGCTTGATCTAAGCGTTTATTTAAGTCCAACCAAGCTTTGTAACCAACTGTGATACCAGCTCCCGATAGTAATAGTGCCAACAAAGACAGTAGGCCGATTAAAAACCGTCCACCACCGCCAGATTTTGGAGTAGAATTTTTTGCAGGTTGTGCAGGGGTTGAAGGCTTAGAATTTTCTGACATAGTCATCTCTCAAATGTACTTATTATTTTTAGTCCTGGTTATGGAGGTAATTTATTTCTAATTATTCATCCAAGAACCAAGTGCAACTAGCATGGCTTCGTCACTCGGATTTTCCGCTATTATAGGATCTTTTGCGAATCCTACTCCAATAGCTGCTTCGGCAATTCGTGAACTACCCGTAATAAAGGTTAAATTTTGTAACCACTGCTGTTCTTCAAGTGTACAGAGTGACCATAAGTTTTGTGCTGATTCTACACTGTATAAAAGAATAGCCGTGTTTTTCTGGGAAAGTTCGTCTAAATGAATATTATTCCGCTCGTTAGGCAATTGACGTTGATACACCTCAGCATAGGTTACACGTGCTTTTCTTGTTTCTAGCGTCTCACGTAAATGTTCACGACCACCGTGTCCGCGCACAATCAAAATATTTTGTTCCGCGATATTTAATAATGCTGGGTCACTCAGTAATGCTTCACTTGTGAATCCAGCTGACGGTACGATGGCTACCTTGTAGCCATATTTTTCTAGTGCAGCCTTGGTTGCTGGTCCTACTGCTGCCAAGGTTGAATGCTTAAAATTAATACCTAATTCTTGAGCAGTGCTCATCGCATAGTGCACCGCATTTGCACTAATAAATATAATTACTTGATAGTCAGCAAGTTTATTGAAACTTTGTTGAGCAGCTTTAAGATCATCTGCAGCAGATATACTAATAACTGGAAAGTGAACAACTTTTGCTAGCCGTGCTTCTAATAATTCAAGAATATTTTGTGCTTGAATAAGCGGCCGTGTGACGACAATTGTTTTGCCAGCAAGTGTATTTTTTGATGACATGAATCAATTAAACCTCAGCGATGAAAATACCAGTCCAACTATCTTTTTATTCGACTTGTTTGTAAAAAGTTCACCTGAAAATGATTATAAAAATACTATGGGATCTAGTTATATAACAGTTTTAAATACAGGGCTTAATTATCTCATTGGTCGCTTATCAAGGCAGAAAAGTAATAATGTAACTGGTAGTATTTCTGTAGATTCGACGTCTGGCATACTGAAGTCTACAAACAGGCCGCGAGAATCTCGTCGGCACCCTGCTTAATCAACTCAGCAGCAACATTTTGCCCAATAGCAACGGGATCCGTCTCAGGGCCATGGGCTTCGCTGCGACAAAGTTTGCTACCATCAGGCATACCAACTAAAGAACGCAAATATAATTCATTATTTTTAAGTTGAGCAAACCCAGCAATCGGTAATTGGCAACCACCTTCTAAACTTTGTGTAATGGCTCGTTCTGCAGTTACGCATAAGTTGGTTTCTGCATGATTTAACGGTGCAATTAGCGACTCTATTTCTACATCATTTTCTCGACACTCAATACCGATAGCGCCTTGGCCAATTGCTGGCAGGGATGTTTCAGTAGAGAGTTGTGAACGAATTCTGTCGTTAAAGCCAAGTCGTTGCAGTCCAGCTACAGCCAGAATGATAGCGTCATAGTCACCATTATCTAACTTAGCCAAGCGCGTATTTACATTGCCACGCAGTAACTTGATTTCTAAGTGCGGGTGCGCCGCCATAATTTGACAAGCACGCCGCGCGCTTGAAGTGCCAAGAATAGCGTTATCCGGTAGTGCATCTAAATCATCATAAGTATTAGATACAAATGCATCACATGGATTGGCGCGCTCTAAAATAACAGGCAAGTGTAAATTGGCTGGCAGCTCAACGGGAACATCTTTCATAGAATGCACCGCAATATCAGCACTTTTTTCAAGTAGACCACGCTCTAATTCTTTTACGAACAAGCCTTTGCCACCTTGTGTAGCAAGTGATTCTTCTAATAACTGATCACCCGTAGTGGTCATTTTAATTAACTCAACCGTTACGTCATTACCATGTGTTTCTCGTAATAAACGAGAAACTTCTTCGGCTTGCCATAGTGCCAGTGCACTTTTTCTAGTCGCGATTCGTATGTGCACAGGCTATGTATGCAGGGTTTCCCCTAACGGGCTCAATTAAAGGGTTGGGTACAAGGGATGAAGTTACACGCTATATCGTATTAGCGAGACTTAAGAAACTTGCGTACTTCAGCAACATGTCGGCGACTAATTTCTAGACGATCTTCTATTTCACGGAAAGTCACTACAAAACGTCCATCTTGGTTTTTTTCCATTCCGCTGATGTAGTTAGTACTTACTAATGCATTACGGTGAATGCGAATTAGTTTGCCTTCAAATTCATTTTCAAGATTTTTCAATGCATCTTCAATCAGAACTTCACCGCCGAGGTGGCGAACCGTGATGTATTTTTGGTCAGCTTGGAAATAAAGAATTTCATCCACTGGAATTAGTTCTAAATTACCGCGTATTCGAGCGCAAATATGACTACGGCCATGGCTATCTGTTTCTTGGTTTAACGTTGCGATTTGTGCCTTTGTTAATTTCTTAGCACGAGCGATGGAGGTTTCAAGCTTTTCTTGTCGCACAGGCTTAACAAGATAACCTACTGCAGAAGTATCAAAAGCTTCTAATGCATGCTCGCTATAAGCTGTAGTAAAGATGATTGCTGGAGGCTCATCCATTTCTGTTAAGTGACGGGCCGCTTCCAAACCGTCCATGCCGGGCATACGAATATCCATTAATACAACGTCCGGGCGAATAGATTGCACCATCTCCACCGCTTCAATGCCATTTGTGGCCTCACCTGTGCTGGTCACATCATCAATGCTGGTTAGCATATGATTTAGTCGGTCACGTGCGGGTGCTTCGTCATCTACGATCAAAATTTTCATACATCTGCCTCGATAGGTATGTTAAATGAAACCTCATAAAAGCCTTGGTCCTGGCGGATATCCATACTACTGAAATCACCATAGGCTAATTGTAACCTTTGTTTGATGTTTTCTTGCGCCATTTTATTGCCTGGGCGTTTACGGTCAATATGTATATCTCCAACTGGATTGCTGATTGTAAGGTGTAAATCGTGCTGTGTGGAAGTAATGTCGATATTCACTGTGCCGCCTTTGGTGAGGGGTTCCACTCCATGGTAAATAGCATTCTCAACAATTGGTTGAAGGATTAAGGCTGGGACCTTTGTGTTTAAGCTTATACCTTCTTCTATTTTTAATTCAATAGTAAGACGATCTCCAAGCCGCAGTTTCTCCATATTTATGTAGCGACGAGTGAAATTCAGCTCTTCTTGAAGAGTAACTTTGTCTTGATGACCTAATGAAGCACGAAACAAGTCAGCTAAATCTTCAACGGCTTTTTCAGCCATTTTAGGATTTGTAAGCGTTAAGCTGGCAATTGTATTCATACTATTAAATAGGAAATGGGGTCGTATACGTGCCTGCAAGGCTTGAATTCTAGATTTTGCTTCAACTTGTATATTCGCTTTCCACTGATGTTGTACATAAAAGTAGCGTAATGCTACCGCAGAAACGATGGCGCTGATGGCCATATTGCGAATCAAGATGTCACTTGTGAGAATATCTAAGAGGTTAAGTGTTTGTACATTTTCGGGTGATGCAGCCCAAAGTGCCTCGGTCGGCGTCACCAAAATCGAAACGACCGATACTATTAAGGTGATCGATAAGCTCAAAGCATAGTAGGTAATCGCAGCCGCAGCGGGATGAAGTGTATGCAAAAATTTACGACTTACACATAATACTAGGATATTGCCAATGGCGATAAAGGTGACAAATAGAGAAACTAGAGATAAGTAGACCCAAAAGTTAGGCCTTGAGATGCCACCTGCTAGGGTGAGTATAAGTGATAATAGTTGAGCTATTAATATCGCTAGGAAAATAATTCGCGCATTACAGAAATCAGGTAAAAACGTATGTGCAGCTGGATCAGCTTCGTTCGTATTTGCTTGATTATTTGTATTTGAAATATCTGTCATGGCTATTGGATAACGTAAGGATGCAAAAGTCATCCATTGGTGAGCTAATGCTATACTGCTGCCCACTAATTAGAAGCTGTTTATTAGAACCTATATATATAAATGAACCAAGAAAATGAGCAATAAAAGTACAAAACTTTGGGGCGGTCGTTTTACAGAGGCCACAGATGAATTTGTTGAGCAATTTAACGCATCTGTAGGCTTTGATAAACGACTTTTTAAGCATGATATCCAAGGTTCGCGTGCACATGCTGAAATGCTTGCCCATATTGGCATTTTAAACAGCCATGATTGTGCTGAAATCTTAAAAGCACTCGATACTATAGAAGCTGAAATAGTCGCAGGTGATTTCGAGTGGAAGACTGAACTTGAAGATGTGCATATGAATATTGAAGCACGTTTAACCGAATTGGTCGGAGATGCTGGGAAACGCATCCATACTGGGCGTTCACGTAATGATCAGGTGGCAACCGATGTGCGACTCTACCTACGAGATGCCATTGATGATATTGATCAGCGACTAGAAGCATTGCAAAACGCCATATTAAAGATCGCTGAGCAGGAAAGTGCGACGATCATGCCGGGGTTTACACATTTGCAGGTCGCACAAGTAATTACATTTGGGCACCACATGCTGGCGTGGTTTGAAATGATCAGCCGTGATCGCATACGACTACAGCAATGTCGTGTAAGTACTAATGTAATGCCTTTAGGCGCTGCCGCTCTAGCAGGTAGCAGTTTTGCGCTGGATAGAGACTTTGTAGCGAAAAAATTAAATTTTGCGACACCCAGTCATAATAGTTTGGATGCAGTAAGTGATCGTGATTTCGCAATTGAATTTTGCTCATTTGGGGCCATCCTGTTTGCACATATGTCACGCATTGCTGAAGAGTTAGTGCTCTGGACATCCACGCAATTCAATTTTATAGACTTGCCAGATAGATTTTGCACTGGTTCTTCTATTATGCCGCAGAAAAAAAATCCTGATGTGCCCGAGTTGGTTCGAGGTAAAACAGCACGTGTATATGCCAATTTGTTTGCCTTGTTAACATTAATGAAAAGTCAGCCCTTGGCCTATAACAAAGATAACCAAGAAGATAAGGAGCCGTTGTTTGACACAGTCGATACGGTTCATGATTGTGTAGTGGCTTTTGCTAATATGATTCCTCATATCAAAGTTAATAAAGAAGTCTTAATGCAGGCTGCCCAACAAGGCTATGCTACGGCGACAGATCTTGCAGATTACTTGGTGAAGAAGAAAGTACCGTTTCGTGATGCCCATGAGGTGGTAGGTATGACGGTACAATATGCTATTCAGCAAAATAAGAAGTTAGATGAGTTGGCTTTGCATGAATTACAAAAATTTAGCCCATCCATTTCTGAAGACGTGTTTAAAATATTATCGGTAGAAGGCTCTGTTGCATCCAAAAATACTTATGGCGGCACTTCGCCCGCGCAAGTGACGAAACAGATTAAATTAGCTAAACAACGTCTAGCAGAGTTTAAATAATCAAATTTTATGTAATTCGAGCTAAACCGTATTGATGGCAATTCGTTATTGCCAACAAGCTAGAAGAAAATCCCGTATATCCTGAATTTCTTCAGCACAAACCGTATGTGCACAGGCATAGTCATGCCAATCTATTTTAAATCCTTGGGCCTCTAATTGTTCTTTGGCTATCTTCGCAAACGCAAGGGGTACTACATCGTCGTGTGTCCCATGAGCCAAGAAAATCGGCAGATCACGTGGCGCGTGTTTGGCAAATGCTTCTAAGTTTTCACGTAATGGCAAATAACAGGACAGCGCCACCAGTCCTCCTAGTTTCTGAGATTGGTTAAGGCCAGCATATAACGTTAGTGCGCCACCTTGAGAAAAGCCAGCGATGATAATTTTATCAATGCTTATTCCATCATTTATTTGTTGTTGTATAAGCAAGTTAATTTCTTTGCTGATCTTATTAATCCCTGCTTGATCTTCTTTGCTGTCTTTTTCTAACCCATAGATGTCATACCAAGCCGGCATTTGCATACCATTGTTTAAGCTCACTGCCTGTATGGGGGCATTAGGAAAAATAAATCTTGCGCGAAGGCTAGAAGGTAAGTTCAACTCAGCAACGATGGGTTCAAAGTCATGGCCATTTGCGCCTAGGCCATGTAGCCAGATCACTGCGCAATCAGGATTGGTTTGGGTTTCTATTTGGATTGTCGAAAGTGGCATACTTACTCTAGTGTTCCGGTAAAATGTAGCAGCTAAGGTTTCTTGTCGTCGAATTGGTCTATACAATAGCGTTGAATTATTGAGTATATAGATGTTACACCTCAAACCATATCTTCTTGTCATGCTTTTAGTAGCGTTGTTCGGCAGTGTGCTGCTGCTTAGCGCTTGCGGGCAAACGGGTGATTTATATTTACCTGAAGAAAGCGAACAACCAAAAAAAGAAAAATCAACAAGCTAAAGATTTTTTCAGCCTCCTGATTACTCTAAATTAATGATTAATGTTGCTGTTTAGCCATGAACGCATTTGAATATAAAAATAAGTTGCTGTATGTGGAAGATGTGAGCCTACAAGAGTTGGCTGAAGTATATGGCACGCCATGTTATGTATATTCTAAAGCAATGATTGAAAGTAACTACCGTGCATATGAACGTGCATTAAGTCAGTGGCCCGCGCGCATCTGTTATGCGGTAAAAGCCAACTCCAATCTTGCAGTATTAAACCTGTTGGCCAAGTTGGGAGCAGGGTTCGATATCGTTTCAATTGGTGAGTTGGAGCGCGTAATACGTGCCGGTGGCGATGTTAAGAAAGTTGTATTTTCCGGGGTAGCCAAGCGCTCAGATGAGATTCGTCGTGCTTTAGTGCTGGGAATTGATTGTTTCAATATTGAGTCTACTGCAGAGTTGCAACGTCTCGACGCAATAACAAAAGAAATGGATATTCGCTCCAATGTATCACTGCGGGTGAATCCTGATGTAGATGCCACTACACACCCTTATATATCTACCGGTTTAAAGGAAAATAAATTTGGAGTAGATATCAATGATGCGTTGGAGATTTATCAAAAAATCGCTGCATGCAGTCATCTTGATGCGGTTGGTGTAGATTGTCATATAGGTTCACAGCTATTAGATTTAAGCCCTTTTCAATCTTGTTTTGAAAAAGTTTTCAAGCTTGTAGATCAATTATTGGATGCGGGTATACAACTCAAACATGTAGATGTAGGTGGTGGCTTGGGCATTCGTTATGAAGACGGTGAACAGCCCCCCAGTATGCAACAATATGCAGAAGTTCTAGCGCCATTTATGGCAGGTCGAGATCTTGAAGTATTTATTGAACCAGGAAGATCTATTGTCGGTAATGCAGGTGTATTGCTTACACGAGTTGAGCATATAAAGAATACAGCGGATAAAAATTTTGCACTCGTAGATGCTGCAATGAATGACCTCATGCGTCCATCTCTATATTCAGCTTGGCATGACATTACAGCGGTAGAACAAACGGATAACAAAAAAACCAGCTATGATGTAGTAGGGCCGGTGTGTGAAACAGGAGATTTCCTAGGTAAAGGTCGTGAACTTGATATTCAAGAAGGTAGCTTACTCGTAATACATGACGCGGGTGCTTATGGGTTTGCCATGTCGAGTAACTACAACACACGTTTGCGCGCAGCAGAGATTCTAGTGGATGGCGATGAAGTGCATATCATTCGTATGCGTGAGACATTTGATCAGCTGCTGGCCAATGAGATCATTCCTGACTAGTTTCAATGCTTCGTCATTTAATGATCTTGAATTCACTCATTAATAAGTCAATACATCACGCTCTTCTTGATGTATCAGTATCTTCATAACAATAGAGCATAATTAACCTCAAGCTTTCCCAGAAATTTACTCAAACTTATCTAATGGAAAGAATACTAGAACCGGAACTCATGAATGATCCTGAGCAGGTTCTTGCCTATTCATATGCAAATTTCGAGGTGGCTCATCAAGCTGTAATTGAGAACTTTTGTCAGATATTTCCTAACGAACCGAGATTGAATACTTTTCTGGATCTTGGTTGTGGTTCAGGTGACGTTACGGTTCGTTTTGCACATCAATTCCCAGAAAGTAAATTCGTTGCAGTGGATGGTGCAGAAGAAATGCTAAAACAAGCAGAAAAGCTAATCGAACAAGAATCCTTATCTGAGCGAATAACGCTGCATCTTCAACAATTACCCAATTGTAGTTTTGATGATAATCATTACGATGCGATTATTTCAAACAGTTTGTTACACCATTTACATGAACCACAGCACTTATGGTCAATCATTAAGCAGATTACGAACAATGAAAACAACAAAGCGGATACTGCAATCTATGTATGTGATTTGTTCCGACCGCAAACAAAACAACTCGCAGCGGACATGGTTGATCAATATGCGAGCAAAGAACCTGAAATATTACGCAAAGATTTTTATAACTCCTTATTAGCCGCCTTCACACCGAGCGAGGTGCGCACACAGATTGATAACGCTGATTTAGGTAGCTTGAATATTGATATCGTGAGTGACCGACATATGCTGATTTATGGATACTTATAGTTGTTCGCCATGCGATGCGCAATAATGGAACGCAAATTATGAATAATAAAATAGAAGTCACGTACAGCATGCCAAGTGATGAAGCATTGGTTACGTTTTTTAAGCGTATAAAAAGTATTGCAGTTGTAGGGTTATCACCCAAACCCGATCGGCCAAGTCATCGTGTTGCGAAACAAATGCAACAGTTTGGTTTCGATATCATTCCTATACGACCCGCAGTGAAAGAAGTGTTGGGAGTTAAGGCTTATGCGTCTTTGTCTGAGCTTCCCTTTGAAGTGGATTTGGTGAATGTTTTTCGAGCATCAAAGTTCGTTGCAGAACTAACTGAGCAATGTATAGACAAAAATGTGAGTGCATTATGGTTACAAGAAGGTGTCATAGATGTAGACAGCGCTAATCGAGCCTGTGCACATAACATCTTCACAGTAATGGATAAGTGTATTTACAAAGAGTATGTTCGCTTAATGAAGTAATGTTTGTAATGCTCTAAAGAATATACTTAACGAATAGGTTTAATTAACATTTGATTATGAATTTTAAAGCCATAACTAATTAGTGGGTTGTTATGAAATTTCGATTTGCAAAAATGCACGGATTAGGTAATGATTTCGTCGTCTTCGATGCTGTGAATCAAGACTTGCAATTATCAAGCGAGAAAATTCGCTGGATTGCGGATCGGAAGTTAGGCGTAGGCTGTGATCAAATTTTAGTCATAGATTCTGCAACGGATGCGGATGTTGATTTTAATTATCAAATTTACAACAGCAATGGAGAAGAAGTTGAGCAATGCGGAAATGGTGCACGTTGCATCGGAAGGTTTCTTGCATTAAACGGACTAACAAGTAAGACTTCGATAAACATCAAAACAATAAGTGGTGTATATCAGATTTACCTTCGTGAAGACGAAATGGTTACTGTGAACATGGGTGCACCTATTTTTGAACCTGAAAAAATTCCATTTTCAGCGAGTTCACAAGCATCGAGCTATGAAATCGATGTAGAGGGTGAGCAAGTCAAAATTGGAGCAGTTTCAATGGGCAACCCGCATGCAGTACTACAGGTGGATGATATTAAAAATGCACCCGTAAATATTTTAGGCCCCAAACTAGAGAAACACTCGATGTTTCCAAACAAAGCCAATATAGGCTTTATGCAGGTGTTAAGCCCGCAACATATCGCTTTACGTGTCTATGAAAGACATGTTGGTGAAACAAGCGCTTGTGGTACTGGTGCATGTGCTGCAGTTGCAGTCGGGCAGGCTCAAAGTCTGCTTGATAAAAATGTAACCGTAGACTTGCCCGGTGGAAGCTTGCATATAGAGTGTGAAAACAATGCTGCACCAGTTCTAATGACTGGCCCAGCACAATTTAGTTTTGAGGGGAGCCTTAACTTATGACGACGCAGACGAAGCCTAAAGTATCTACTACAGCAGAAGTCCGTACACCAAAAACCAAGATTACACGTGATAATGTAGCGCGTTACTTACGCACGCATAGTGATTTCTTCACGCATCATGTGGAGCTTATTGAAACACTGTCTATACCGCATGAAACAGGTGTAGCGGTTTCGTTAGTTGAGCGTCAAGTTGAGCTGTTACGCAATAAAAACAAAGAACTTGATCAGAAGTTACATCAACTGATAAAAGTTGCAAAAGATAACGAAAAAGTCAGTCATCGACTGCATGCAATTACGCTTGGTTTAGTATCTATTCGCGGTTTTGATGAAACCCTGAGTGGTATTCATGATCTTATGCATGCTGATTTTCCCGGTACTAAGGTAAGTATCCGTTTATTTGATGTGTTGCAAGAAACCAATGTTAAAGACTGCCAAGCCATGGAAAAATCGTTGCAAAAATCTAAGCTGGTTCAAGATCTTTTCTCTAGTCGTCGTCGTGGTGTAGCGTTTCTTACTAAGCGTCAAATTGAAAATGTATTCAATAATGATGAAGAGAAAAAACCTATTCGTTCAGCAGCTGCTGTTGCACTAAAGAAAGATGACCATCTAGGGGTGTTGTTTTTGGGGAGTACCGATGCGAATCGTTTCCAAAATGGCATGGGTACATTGTTTTTAGGTAATTTAGGCGAAATTTTAGGTTCTAAACTCCAACAGTTCACACCCGCCGCTGTCTAAGTTTAACGAGCGCTGAATGTAGTAAGAGTTATCAGAGCTTTTTACTAGAATTTTTATCAAAAATTTAATTTGTTTTGATATGTAATTACATGAAATTATGAATATAACTAAACATAATTCACCAGTTAACAAAAATAATCATCGCTTTATCTAGCAAAAAACTATAAAAATATACAAACACTATAGATAAGTGCTAACGTTGTACTTTATTTAGCCAGGTTTAATTAACCCAGGTATGTTTATGGCAGTAGTTATTAGTCCAGCAAGTGAACAACAAGCTGGACAGCACGAAGAAGCAACGCAATCCACACAAAAACTTTTTCAACGTTACTTACGTTATCTAAAAGATGAGCGTAGGTATTCTCCCGCTACACTTGATAGCTACCAAAGAGACCTGCTTCAATTCATTGAATTTATAAATGCAGTAAATGTCACAGATTGCTGTGAGGTAGATAGTTTGCATGTGCGTAATTATGCAGGGTCACGACGCCGACGCGGCATATCAGCAAGAAGCTTGCATCGTTCATTAAGTGCTATACGTGGTTTTTACACTTTTTTGCAACGCGAACAGCTAGTAGAAAATAATCCTGTAGCTGACGTTAGTGGACCCAGTATTGAGAAAAAGTTACCAAACCTTTTGGATGTAGATGAAATTAATCGTCTATTAAATGAAGGGCCACAAAATCCTCTTAAATTACGTGACTATGCAATGATGGAACTGATGTATTCATCAGGCTTACGTTTAGCCGAGATGGTGAATTTAAATATTAATGATATAGATTTGACGCAAGGACAGGTGCAAGTTTTAGGGAAAGGTAATAAAACACGTTATTTGCC
>CALAJL010000101.1 GCA_937922735.1 uncultured Gammaproteobacteria bacterium
ACCTGCCGCGTATGGTCCTACGCGATAACTTGGAATGGGTACGTACATGGTGTCTTCCGCTAACACCGAGGTGCTAACTGCTAGCATCGATCCTAATGCTACCACTAACGTTAATAGTTTTTTCTTCATGTGTACTCCTCCATAGAGTTTTACTTTTTTAAAATAGCTTGCGCAAGCTACTTATTTTCTTGTAACAGTTTAAAAAAACTGCCACAAAAAACTTTTTTATTTTTATGTTTTAAATGGCCATATTCTTAATTTGTGTTTAACAGAATTCCATAACCCTGCAAAACCCATTGGTTGATAAATTAAGAGCACCACAATAAATGTACCAACAATAATTTTTGAATTGTTTTCAATGAATGCCGTATCTAATGTACCGCCGCCAAACACAGCATCCGCAGTTCTGGTTAGTAATATTGGCCAACCATAAACAAATATGGCACCTAAGAATGATCCAAGGATTGAGCCTAAGCCACCTAATATAACCATAAACATGATCAAGAAGGATCTTCTTAGATTAAAAATCATGAAATCGAGGTTGCCGATATAGCAGTATGAGTACATCGCACCAGCAATACCGCAATAAAAACAACTAACAAAGAATGCGTTGATTTTCGTTTTGCCTACTGAAATACCAATTACGTTTGCAGCAATATCCATGTCACGTACCGCCATCCAGTTTCGCCCGGTCGAACTCCGCACCATGTTTTTACATGCTAATGCGAGTAGAACAGTAGTTATCAGCGCTATGAAATAGCGCCAAATGTATGCGTTATAATCTTTATCCCAGCCAAACAAGTCAAAAATTTGCTCTTGGTATGGTAAGAAGCGGTAATGGAAAGGAGGCAGTGCAGCAACACCTGATGTACTGTTATTCAAAAACCATGGGTAAGCATTAAAAAACCATTCGGCAAAGAATTGTGCGCACAAAGTTGATACTAATAAGTAAAAACCTTTAATACGTAAACTAGGCAGACCAAAAATAATGCCTACCAGTCCTGCGACTACTCCTGACATTAAGAATGCTAACCATACATTCATCCACTCAACACGAAATAGTAGATTAAACGCAGTAAAGGCACCAAAACACATGAAACCAGCTGTACCCAATGACAGCTGCCCGGTGTATCCCACTGCGATATTTAAACCAAGCGCAGCAATACCAAGCACCATCATCGGAATAAAAATAGCACTTAGTACGTAATCATTTGCGAACATCGGAACACCGATAAACAAGACCGCTAAAAATGCCCACATAATCCATCGGTCTTCACGCAATGGAACCATGCGTCGATCTTCAGTGTAATTTTTTACGGTTTGTCCCGTTTCTCGGTAATACATTTATTAAATCTCTACTTAATATTCTTTTAAATTATTATTTTGTCGATACGAAGTTATATACGCTCGATCTCACGCTCACCGAAAATACCGGTAGGTCTAATTAGAATAAACACAAGTGCAGTTAAATACGCCCACCAGTGTTCGATACCCTGTCCACCAAGTATAGGGGCAAAATAAATCTCTCCAATTTTTTCACTCGCACCAATAATAAGTCCACCAATGATGCAACCGGGAATAGACGTTAGGCCTCCAATCAAAATAACCGGAAGTCCTTTCAAAACGGCCGCGGTTAATGTGAAGGAAACGCTTAAACGGTCTGCCCATATCAAACCAACGATAAAGGTGATGACACCAGTTACCGCCCACACAATCGCCCAAATTTTTGATAGCGGAATACCAACAGCCTGTGCAGCTAGATGATCATCAGACACTGCACGAAGTGATAGACCAGTGCGTGTATATTGGAAAAATAAGTACAAACCTAAAACTAAAAAGAATGCTACCGCTGCTGCAAAACCATCAAACTTACTAATGATGATGTCGAACCATGGGTTGTCAGGGAAGTGTTCTGCTAAAAAGATTGGATCACTTGGAATACCTAGGTCTACACCATGCACAGCTGAATCCCACGTTCCTTGTGCCAAACCCTCAAGAAAGTAATTCAATCCTACTGTTGCCATAAACAATGACAACAATGATTGGTTCGCCAATGGGCGCATTACATAGCGCTCGATAATAATGCCCATCAAAATCATTACTACAGTAGTGATTGTGAATGCGACAATGGGATTTACTTGTCTTTCTGTCAGACTTACAAACGTAAGTGCTGCAAACAATAACATTGTGCCCTGTGCGAAATTAAACACGCCAGAAGATTTATAGATCAATACAAATCCAATTCCTACGAGTGAGTACATCACCCCTGATAACATTCCTGCTATAACAGTCTCTACACCGAAAGGAGAAAAAATTCCTTCCGTAGTAAATATACTCAATAGACCTGTTAAAAATTCCACTCGAGACTTCCTCCTACACTACAATCTTAAGTTGTATACTAATCGTCATGACTTACACCTAAGTAAGCATCAATAACTTTTTGGTTGCTCATAACTTCTTCTGGCGTGCCATCACCAATCTTTGCACCGTAATCCATTACTACCACATGATCCGACACATCCATGACCACACCCATATCATGCTCGATCAATACAATCGTTGTACCACGATTCCGATTGATCTCTTGAATAAAACATGCCATATCCAGTTTTTCTTCTATATTCATGCCGGCTATGGGCTCATCGAGTAACAACATCTTTGGTTCCGCTGCTAGTGCGCGACCAAGTTCAACTCGTTTTTGTAAACCATATGACAACGATGAAACTGGTGTTTTACGTATGGACTGCAAGCCAAGAAATTCGATAATTTCTTCACATGCTTCTCTGTGCAAAATCTCTTCTTTTTTGCTTCGCCCAATACCTAATGCATTTTCTATAAAGGTAGACTTCATCATTAGATTTCGGCCAGTCATAATGTTTTCAACTACAGACATACCTGAAAACAATGCAATATTCTGAAATGTACGACCAATTCCCATTGTAGCTGCCGAATGCGGTTTCATTTTGGCGAACTTTTTACCTTCGAAAGTAATAGAACCCTGCTGTGGAATGTAAACGCCATTAATAACATTCAGCATCGAACTCTTTCCCGCACCATTTGGCCCAATCACTGCACAAATTTCACCTTTATATACGGTGAAACTTATATCGGTGATCGCTTTTGTTCCTCCAAAGGCTAGATCGATATTTTCGATCACCATATGAGGCTCTTTTCCGTTGACTCCGTTACTCACTTATTATTTCCAGCAATTAATTTAGATTATTCGAAAATACAATTTAACTTATTTAACTAAGACAATTCGCACTATGCTGACTCAATTTTGAGCTCTGCAACCGTCTCACTTGCAATATCTTTAAGTTCGACACTTTTTTGTGATGAGTACATTGCATTCACCAATGCTTGGTGCGTACCCATAACCACATCTCGTTTAATTTTGCGCGAACGTGTAATTTCACCTTGATCCACATTGAATTCACGATGCATTACAACAAAACGTTTAATTGGCGGACAACTTGCAACCTCTGATGCTCGAAGGTTTTCATTCACTTCATCCACTGCTTTCTTAACGAGATCATAGACTTCTTGCTGCTGAGCTAAGTCACGGTAACCAGCAAAACGAATATTATTAACTTCTGCCCAGCTACCTACTGAAACACCATCGATGACGATAAAGGCTGCGATAGAATCATGACCTTCTCCAACTGCAACTGCTTCTTGTATGTATGGTGATGATTTCAATGCAGATTCAATTCGATGTGGCACAAACATATCACCACTACTGAACTTACCTACTGAATCTACACGATCCATTATTTTCAGCGCACCCTGTGCATCAATTTCACCCAAATCACCCGTTTTAATCCAACCATCTGAATCTATGGCTTGAGATGTTGCATTCATATCATTGTAATATTCTCTAAAAGCATTAGCGCCTTTGAATACTATTTCACCACTTGCTAATTTTTTAATCTCAACACCTGATAACGGCTTACCCATAGTATCTTCACCTGCTGCACTATCTGCCTGTTCAGCACTTTGCACACAGATAAAGCCTGCCGCTTCTGCGGTTCCATAGCATTTTTTTAGATTCACACCAATGCCACGGAAGAAATTAAATAATTCAGCGCTAATAACATCGCCACCCGCATAGGCTGATTTAATATGTGATAAACCATAGACATTCTTTAAAGGTGAGAACATCATCAAATTTCCTATGATGGAATTAAGACCACCACCTGCATTTGCATTACCATTTAATAAGCTTTCACGATTTTGTCTTGCATATTTAAACCACATATCAAATTTCTTTGTATTGGATCTTTGAGCACGCGCAACGATTTCTGAATAAAGCGACTTATAAAAATGCGGTGGTGCATATAGTAAGGTTGGGCCAATTTCTCGCAAGTCTGACATCACTGTGTCATTACTTTCAGGACAGTTAATCGTAAATCCTTTTAACAGCCAAAGCGCATAAGTGAATAAGGCATTCGCCGCATAAGACAAAGGCAAGAAAGCTAACACTTGCTCATCTTGTGTAATCTTCTCTTGATTTGCAAAAGAGGTAGCTGTGCTTATCAAATTACCATGCGTATGCACCGCGCCGCGTGGAGTACCAGAGGTGCCGGCGGTATAAAGGATAAATGCATCTGTATCTTGGGACACCTTAGATGTGACGTCATCAAAAAAACTTACATGTTCTTGTGAAAACTTTTTACCATCTTGTTCTAATTCTTCAAAACTACTTAAGTGAGTATGGTCATATTCGCGCATACCGCGTTCACCACTATAGATCACTTCATGTAAATTTTCGCATTGCTTAATTACACCATACAACGCATCAACTTGTTGTTGATCTTGAACCATTGCAAATTTCGCTTCGCAATTATTTAGAAACGAAACGAGTTCTTTGGTATTTGAATCTGGATGGATTGGCACGGGCACTGAACCTAAACATTGCACAGCAATCATTGCAAAATATAAGTCAGGTATATTGTTACCAATAATGGCAACTTTTTCATTTGGCTTTAAACCTTTAGCAGCTAAACCACATGCCAGATCTTTAACAACGCTTTCTGTTTCACTCCATGTCCATGATTTCCACAATCCATGATGCTTAAACCGAATTGCAGAATCAGAAGGCCTGGTTCTTGCTTGCTGTAAAAAAAGACTAGGAAATGTTTCCATGCTAAAAATTCAAACCCCTATCGCTCCATCTGTTACTGGCAAATATTATAATATTTTATCAATCAGTTTTATAAGTAATAATTATAGTCGTCTTATTACTTAAGGTTGAGCAAATTGCTCTACACCACACTGCCAGTACCTAGTTTAAAAAGTATAAGTAAATTGCGTATGTATTCTTATTATTGTTGTTATGCCGCTTGCGAGTCGGCTGCCCCGCATGAGGCTTCTGACAAGAACGCTAAACTACACTAGCAAACCAATACTTTGCAAGCCTTTGTGTAAGCTAAGTGTAGATAAGCCAGTTAAAAATTATTGAAAAAAACACTGTTATTCAGCGTTAATTCTAAGCATGATTGTGCACCTTATTTGTGCTCGACGTACCACTATTTAACCAATAAGACCTTAAGGAAGATATGGTTATTTCAAATCGTGGCGAAATTAGCGCATTAGAAAGGAGGTAATTACAAGATTTGTTTCTAAATGATCAAAAATCATTCAGGCCATTATTTGCGATAGTTTGAAATTTGTTCGATATTATTATTTTTTGCCTGCAAAAATTCACGCTCCAATCCTTCGGCTTTCATTGGCTTACCAATATAATAACCCTGGATGTAATCGCAGCCCTCTTCTTCGAGTAATTTTTGCTGCTCTCCGGTTTCAACACCTTCAGCTAGCACTTCTAAATTTAAACTCTTGGCTAAAGCAATAATACCTTTAACAATCAGTCGATCTTCATTATTCGTTTCGATATCACGTACAAATGCTTTGTCGATTTTTAACAAATCAATCGGGAATTTACGCAAATAGTTTAGTGAGGAGTAACCGGTACCAAAATCATCAATCGATAATTTAACTCCCATCTTCTTTAATTGTTGAAGTATTAATATGACCTCTTCTGGGCGCTTCATGATGATACTTTCTGTAATTTCTAACTCCAAATATTGTGAGCTTAAACCAGATTGAGCCAACACTTGTGCAACTTGACCAATAATCTCTTCATTTTCAAGCTGTCTACCCGACAAATTTACAGAAACAGGAATCGGTGTATGACCTTTATCAATCCAAGACTTTGCCTGCACACAGGAAGTTATTAATACCCATAATCCTAGTTCTGATATCAATCCTGTTTCTTCTGCAAGTGGAATAAAGTCATTTGGCCCTACCAGTCCTTTTTCAGGGTGGTTCCAACGCACTAGCGCTTCAACCCCCATCACTTTAGAAGTTTGTAGATCGTATTTTGGTTGGTAGTAAACATCCAATTCTTCACGGTCTAACGACTGACGTAAGTCTTGTTCAATCTCAACCTTATTAGTTACTACTGCCTCCATTTCAGGCTCATAGAATAAGAAGCTTCCACCACGCTCTTTGGCTTTAAACATAGCCGTATCAGCACGCTTCATTAACTCACCAACATTAACACCATCTTCCGGATGGATAGATATACCTATACTTGCAGTGACATAGATATCTTTGCCACCAAAGAAATATGGCTCACCCAATTTACTACAGATCTTATCGGCTATATTGGCCACGACTCCACGATCTTCTATTCCATCTAATGCCAAAGTAAACTCGTCACCACCTAAACGCGAAACAGTATCTGCCGCGCGTACACAACTTAAAATTCTTTCAGCAACTTGTTTCAACAACATGTCACCGACATTATGACCCAACGTATCATTCACATATTTGAAACGATCCAAATCTAAAAACAGGACCGCCAACATTTGTGATTGGGTGCGTACTTTCTTAATCATTTTATTCATTTGATCAATGAACATTGTTCGATTTGGCAAACCAGTTAGTGAATCGTTATAGGCCAACTCGCGAACATGCACTTCTGCACGACTTGCTTTAAGTAATCTAGAGACACGTTGACGCATAACTGCAAAGTGCACAGGCTTTGGAATAAAATCTGTCGCACCTGACTCAAAAGCTCTTTCAATAGATTTTTCGTCTTCGAGTGCCGTCACAATTAAAATAGGCACATGCTTACCACCTTTGAGCATGCGAATTTTCTTGCATGCATCAAAGCCATTCAAATTAGGCATTAACGCATCAATCAAAATTAATCCCGGCATACTATGTTCACAACGCTTAACTGCTTCCACACCATCTGCGACAGATTCAATCTCATAGCCGTCTGATATCAAAACATTTTGCAACGCTACACGCATGCTACGATCATCATCCGCAATCAAGATTTTTTCAGTTGCGGTTTGCATTAGCAGCGTATCTTCTTTTGTAAAGTTAATCTCTTTTCTAAGATCATTAATAACCAAGGCGGCTTCTGGGAAAATGGCTTGCACCAAATCATGGGCACCTGTTACAGAATCATTTCTGCCAATGGCTTCTAACTGTTTCGCGAGATACACCAGCTTTGCTGCCCCAAAATTTGAACTACTACCTTTAATACTATGCGCATAATGCCGTAACGAACTTGAATCATTCTCTTGAACACTCTTTTCTAGTGCACGCAATAAAATTTCCATGTCATCTATATATACTTGCACCATATCGTTAAATCCATCACCAACATTTTCGCGCAATGTTTCAAGCATTCCCGCATTGATAGCTTCAGAACTTCCTACAGCGTCGCTTATCTGAGTAGCATCAATGTAATCAGTCAGCTTAAGATTGGTGTCGGTATCCAACCCAACCTCATTTGCTAGTGGCACCGGCTCAATCCAACGTTCAAGTTTTTCGATTAATTTTTCAAGCTTTAACGGCTTTCTAGTGTAATCATTCATACCTGCCTGAATACACTTTTCACGATCTCCCTTAAGCACATTCGCGGTCATTGCAATAATTGGGATTTGCGATATCTCAGCCTCTAGCTGACGAACCTTGTTAGTGGTTTCATAGCCATCCATTTCTGGCATATTACAATCCATAAAAATAGCATCGTACTTCGCAAGCTCTAATAGCTTTAATGCTTCAATCCCATTGTTTGCTATAGAACATCTACAACCAAGCCTTTCTAACATGGCTTGTGCGACTTGTTGATTAGCATTGTTATCTTCAACAACAAGAATCGTTGCATTGAAGTTAGGAAAGGATTTTACACCTGGAGCAATTTTAGATTTATCAGTAATAATCGGTACTGGCATGTTGATCATGTCAGAAATACAATTAAATACCGTTGATTGACGTAGTGGTTTCTTTACATAAGAGTCAATTTCCCTAAATCTCTCAAGGAAAGCCTCAGGATTAAATTGATTCGTCATTAATACCAATTTCATTGGTGCAATTTTAGAATCCTTTGCAATATCACGTATTAAATCAATACCATTTATATCGCCCATAGACTCGTCAACAAAACCAACATCAAATGGCCTACTTCTGGCATGCGCTTCACGAAGAAGATGGATAGCTTCTTTAGGGTCTTTTGCACATACAACATATGCGCCCCATTCTTCAAAGGTTTGCTGCAAGTTTCCACGCACCATATCGCTATCATCAACTACAAAAATTCGCAAACCTGATGCAGTTGAATGACGACTATCTATGTCATTCGCTTTAGCAGACATTTCTTTAAACGGAATCTCAAACCAGAACGAACTGCCGCTACCACCATGACTGTCTACTCCGATCGTGCCATGCATGGACTCAACCAATTGCTTGCAAATTGCTAAACCTAAACCGGTTCCACCAAACTTCTTGGTAGTGGATGCATCTTCTTGCTGAAATGCCTCAAATATTTTCTTTTGTGCTTCTTCAGAAACACCGACACCCGTATCACTCACTTCAAATCGTAAAGTTAAGTAACCACTATCGTTTTCAATATTGTGAACTTTAAATCCTATCTCGCCATGATCCGTAAACTTAACCGCGTTACCACCTAAGTTAATTAGTAATTGACGAATTCGACTGATATCACCCTTAAGATGTGATGGCACATCTTTGCCAATGATGTATGCAATATCGAGCTCCTTAGAAGAAGCTTGGCCGGTAAGAATTCCTATAATATCATCAAACAACTCACGCAAATTAAACTGCTCATGTTCGATAACCGTTTTACCAGATTCCATTCTGGAGAAATTAAGCACATCGTCAATTAATTTCAGAAGTGCATCACTAGAATCTTGCGCTACTGTTACATATTCTTTTTGCTTAGGCCCAAGCTCAGTATCTTTAAGAATATCAAGCATCCCTATAATGCCATTTAACGGGGTACGAAGTTCATGACTTACATTCGCAGCAAATTCACCTTTTGCATGGGCATATTGCAAAGCTGCTTGCCTTGCGGTTTCAAGATTACTTTCACGATCACCTAAAGATTTAATCATGGTATTAAATGCATGTTGCATTTGAGTAATATCTTTTGGCCCCCACAAAGCGGAGCGAACTGTCATATCACCATCTTCAGCATCATGCATGAAGCTAGCCAACTCTTTCAAAGGCTTAATCAAACGATCAGTAATTGAAAATAATACAAATGCCAAAATGACAGATAATACTAACGTAATTAATACTGTTATATTTAAAATTCTTTGCTCAAGTGCATGCAA
>CALAJL010000102.1 GCA_937922735.1 uncultured Gammaproteobacteria bacterium
CCCTTCCCATTTGCTAGATCCCAAGCACCATCATCAATTATCAAACAAGGTACTGGGTAAGTGGTGTGTTGTGTATGAGGTTCTTTAGTGCGAGGGTCGATCATCTCATCACAGTTACCATGATCAGAGGTTAACAAGACAGACACACCTTTTGCTTTTGCAGCATCGAGTACACGACCGACATGGAGATCTAGGGCTTCAATTGCGGCGATTACTGCCTCTTTGATTGCAGTATGGCCCACCATATCCGCGTTGGCGAAGTTCACCACAATTAAGGCATAATTTTCATTTTTGATGGCTTTAATGGCTTCATCCGCTACCTCTTCTGCACTCATTTCAGGCTGCAAATCATAGGTCGCTACTTTTGGAGATGGCACCATTTTGCGATCTTCACCTTCATACGCTTCCTCATGTCCACCGTTTAAAAAATAAGTTACATGTGGGTACTTTTCAGTCTCTGCACAGTGGAACTGATGTAGTCCATGCTTAGAAACAACTTCTGCTAGATTAGTTTCTGGTTTACGTGGCGCAAAAATAACTGAACCAAGATACTCCTTACTATACTTCGTCATTTTTGTAAGCTTGATTGACTCATAATCAGATCCACGATCAAATGCGCTGAAATCATCTTTGGCTAATGCTTTACTTAATTGTCGAGGTCGATCATTACGAAAGTTTGTAAAGATAACTTCTGATTCAGCCGTTAGTGGAATCGCGTTTCCCAGTATCGAAGGTAAAATAAATTCATCAGCTTCACCACGTGTATAGGCTTTGTCAATTGCGTCCACGGAATCGGTACATTTCTCCCCTTTTAAATGTACTAATGCTTCCCAGGCTTTTATGGTTCGTTCCCATCTACGGTCACGATCCATTGCATAATAGCGACCCATGAGGGTTGCAATGCTGCCATTCACATCAGTGAGTGCATCTTCTAAAAGTTTGATATATTTTTTTGCACTTTTAGGTGCCGTATCTCGCCCATCTGTAATTACATGTAACACAGGGCGAACCTGCACTTCTCTGCATAGCTTCAGTAAAGCTAAGGTATGATTGATATGAGAATGTACGCCACCATCAGACATTAAACCGATGATGTGAATATACCCTTCCTTCTTCTTGGCATTTTCCAGCGCACGTCGAAGTGCAGACATCTCATAGAAACTTCCATCAGTGATCGCTTCATTAATACGCACTAAGTCTTGATTGATAATGGCACCACAACCTATCGTCATATGCCCGACTTCTGAGTTGCCCATTTGCCCTGATGGCAACCCTACTGCCTCTCCAGAAGCTTCTAGTACGGTATGAGGATAATTAGAAAAATACTCATCTAAGTTTGGTGTATCCGCTTGCAATACAGCATTATTTGATTTGCTTGGGTTTGTACCAAAGCCATCTAAAATAAGTAACATTGCACGGCTACGTAACGTTATTTTGTTTTCCACAATTTATATTGATATTTGTTTAAAAAAATAAAAATTAGTCACTATCGGTTATCAGAATCGTCTAATAACTCATTATCATCAATTTCAATATCGAGCGCTTGACCATCATCTTCGCTGCTTAAAGCTGTAAAGCGTGGCTCCTTGCGTTCAGTGCTCTCTATTTCATTTGTACTCTTATTATTAATCATTATGCGTGACATTAATAAACCTAGTTCAAATAACAGCCACACCGGGATAGCTAATAAAAATTGAGAAATAATATCAGGTGGTGTAAGCAACATACCGATGACAAATGCACCTACTATCACATACGGGCGTTTAGCTGCCAGCTGATCCGAGGTTGTCATACCTAATTTAACCAATACAAAAGTGATAATTGGCACTTCAAATGCAACGCCGAATGCGATAAAAATTTTCATTACAAAGTCTAGGTAACGACCAATGTCCGTCATCACCGCCACACCTTCAGGTGCCACACGTGTGAAAAATGCAAACATCAACGGAAACACAACGAAATAAGCAAACGCCATACCGATGTAGAAAAGGATTGAACTTGAAACAATAATGGGTAGTGCTAAACGCTTCTCGTGACTGTAAAGCCCTGGTGCGATAAATCCCCATACATGATAGAGAATTATTGGAATCGCCAATACAAAACTTAATACAAATACGAGCTTAAAAGGCGTTAAAAAAGGTGACGCGACATCAATCGCTACCATTGAGCTGCCTTCTGGCATATGCGCCATCAATGGGCCTGCTAGATACCCATACAAATCATTCGCAAACATGAACAAGCACATAAAGACTACCATCACACTACCGACGATCCACAGCAGACGACTACGCAATTCATAAAGATGCGTTAACAGTGTTTCGTGTTTTTGATTACTATTAGATGTATCGTTAGTCTTCGACATGTTTAGACTGAGTACTAGTTGTCTGACCAGATTCGGAGCTAGGTTTTGAAATAGATTCTGGACTATCTTCTTGGCTTAATGACAATTCGCGTTGCTTTGTTGATTCAATATGTTGTTCAACAGCACGTATCAGTTCAGAGTCGCCTTGTGAATCATTATCATTCTCAAAGTCTAATTCTTTTTCTATTTCTGTTTGCGTGCTTTTAAGCATTTCCTTAAGCTCACCAATTTCACCTTGTTGTTTTTCTAAAATTTCTTTTAACTCAGCTGCTTTGATTTCAGACTCTATATCAGAACGAACACTTGCAATCATTCGCTTTGCTTTGCCTACCCACTTACCAATTTGCCCAGCCAATGCAGGCAAACGCTCAGGCCCAACAACCAATAGTGCAACCACCATTACTATTGCAAGTTCCCAAAATCCAAAATCAAACATAGGGTTCTATGATGCTAAGGATTCATTCTTTAGGTTTATTTTCGTCTGATTCAGATTTACTTGTATCTTCTTCATCCTTCATAGACTTTTTGAAATTTTTAACTGCACCTCCAACATCGCCACCCATGTTGCGTAGTTTTTTCGTGCCAAAAATTAATACCACTATGACGAGGACAATTAATAACTGCCAAGGGCTAATTCCCATAATCTACACTCCTATAAAACTTTAATTAAATATTTTAGGTCGATCTATCACAACTAATCTGCTAGCGTTGTGCTTTTTCTACCAATCCAGATATTCCAAATCGTTGGTTCAATTCTTCAAGAACATCTTCATGGCTCAAGTTCTTTTGTGCTAAAAGTACCATGCAGTGAAACCATAAATCTGCAACCTCATGTATTAAATGTTTTTCATCTTGAGTTTTTGCAGCTTCAATCGTTTCACCTGTTTCTTCATCAATCTTATCTAATATTTTTTCTAGACCCGCTTCATATAAACTTGCTACATATGACTCATCTGCCTTGGCTGATTTACGTTGCTCAAGTATCACAGCTAACTTT
>CALAJL010000103.1 GCA_937922735.1 uncultured Gammaproteobacteria bacterium
TGGAGACTTTAAGTTACTAGCTGCCTTGGGTGCATGGTTAGGTTGGCAAGCTCTACCATTAACTATCCTATTATCCTCTGCAGCCGGCGCGGTGATTGGAATATTTATGATCGTTTCTAAGCTACAAGAACGCAGCCAACCAATTCCTTTTGGCCCATATTTAGCCATAGCAGGATGGATTGCAATGATGTACGGTAACCAATTAATTTCTTTATACTTAGATAAAACCATATAACCAATCCAAAGCAACTATGTTAGTAGTAGGCCTCACAGGCGGAATAGGATGCGGTAAAAGCCTTGTTTCAGACCTATTTCATGATCTCTTTAACATTCCCATCATCGATGCTGACATTATTGCGAGATAACTTACCCAAACCAGGACAGTAATAGACCAAATTGCTCGGCAGCTCGGCTCAGAGTATCTTGATGAGAATAATCATCTAGTGAGACAAAAACTCCGCGAAGCAATCTTTACTGACTCCAATAGTCGCGACACGCTCGAGAAGATACTACACCCATTAGTATTTGATAGAATAGACGAAAGCCTAAGCACACTAAATGCGTCTTATTGCTTAGTTGTAATTCCGTTATTGTTTGAAAAAGAACAAACTGAATTTCTCGATCGTGTACTTGTCGTAGACTGTACAGTAGAAGAACAAGTTTCACGTGTCGCACAACGCGACCAATGTAATGAAAATCTCGTTAAAAATATTATAAACACACAGATCGATCGAGATAGCCGTTTGTCTCTAGCAGATGACATTATCGTAAATAGTGGTAGCATCACATCTGTAAAAAATAAAATAGCCTTGCTAAACAAAAAATACATTGAACTCAGTAAATCTGCTTGATAAACCTAAACGCTAATATGCAAACCCCTCATACTTCTACAGACATATGTTATGAACAGCCATTGAATGAACGCATGCGCACATTTTTACGCTACGAAGAGCTAACACGTCGCTTTGAGTTTTTTGCGAAGCAAGATAGTGCCTCTGACTCACACGCAGCTTTGTTAGCATTAATTGAAGTATTAAGTCTAGTATCTCGTGGCGATCTTAAACAGGAATTATTAAAAGAATTAAAACGTCAAATTGATACACTCGAGCAACTAGCAAATAAACCTAAGCTAAACACAAGCAAATTAACAGAAATCTTAACCAAACATAAGAATATATTTGATCGTTTACATACAGTACGCGGCCAAATTGGCAACCATTTAAAAGAAAATGACTTTATAAATAGCATCAAACAACGAGCTGTTATTCCTGGTGGGACTTGTGATTTTGATTTACCAGAATACCATCACTGGCTTGAGTTACCTTTTAATCATCGCAATAAAGTATTACATGAATGGATCACGCCTTTTGAAATAATTCAAGATAGTGTCAGCCAAGCTCTACACTTAATTAGAGAGAGCACTCAATACATCAACAAAACAGCCGCTAAAGGTTTTTACGATCAAAACCTTGACCCTAATGCACCTAATCAATTAATTCGCATTGCTATTCAGAGAAAAGATAATTTCTTTCCTGAATGCAGCGCAGGCAAACATCGTTTTTCAATTCGTTTTTTAGTGCAAGATGATCCCAATATTACTCCGAAACAAGCTGGATTAAATATTGACTTCAAACTTGCATGCTGCACATTTTAATCTATTAAGATTCCTCTCCAAATATCCCTAATTGCCGCTATCCCTTGGCCGCCATTCACAATACAAATTTCTTCATCAACCATACTTAAGCCACCAATACCATAAACAGGAATAATAGATTTTTTAACAAGGTTAGAAAAGCCTACCCAGCCTAGATTCACACTATCTTTAAATGTGCTTTTTTCTAAAATAGGACCCAACATTATATAATCCAACCCAAGAGAGTTAGCATGTTGAATTTCTTGCAGATTATGGCAAGAAGCACCCACAATTTTTTGATCACTAAGCGGTCTGGAAGTAGTTTTAAGCAATCTACTACTTGTTAAATGCATATTGGCA
Organism: uncultured Gammaproteobacteria bacterium; assembly: GCA_937922735.1. Taxonomy (GTDB): domain Bacteria; phylum Pseudomonadota; class Gammaproteobacteria; order UBA4575; family UBA4575; genus JABDMD01. The sequence continues at coordinate 1,994 of CALAJL010000103.1, forward strand.
CCGCTAACCACATTAAGAGTTTGAATATCACGATTTAAAATTAATGCAACACCGTTTCTTTTACATAAAGCAGAACACTCTTTTGCAAGCGCTAGATATTCATTGTCATTAAGTTCATGCGACCTAAGCTGTATAATTTGAATCACATCTCTACACACCAGCTTCTCGAAATAAATTAGAAAATTGTCTGGGTCTTCAGAATAATTTGGTGTAATTGGTAATAGTTTAGGAAGTTGTAATGCACGTAGTACACCAAAGTTAGCAGCAGGAAAATCAATATCATTCAAGGTCTCAATATTTTTCCAAAAAACCTCCTGGCTCTCTTGAGGAATTACACTCCCTGTAAAGCTCTCAACCAAGAAAACATCTAACAATACATTACGATCAGAATATGAATAGGGTATCTGGATAAGTGGGCAAAAAGATGATGCATTAATATTTATTTCTTCCAGTAATTCTCGACGCAAAGCATCTTCTGGTAGCTCCCCTTCTTCAACTTTACCACCTGGAAACTCAAGCAGACCACCCAAATGAGCATCTGCCTTTCTTCGGCTAACAAGAACTTCTTGCTTGCTGTTTTTAATTACTGCAACAACTACATGTATATATTCTTTCTCAATAGAAACAGTCATTAAAATTTATTTATGAATTAAGCAGATAAGACTTCTAGGTCCGATATTCTGCATTAATTTTTATATACTCATGCGAAAGGTCTGTTGTCCATACTGTAATTTCAGAATCACCCATACCAAGTTGTAAACAAAATTCTATTTCAGATTTCTGCATTTCTTTTTGGCCACTTTCTTCATTGTATTCTTTTGATCTCTCACCACAATTAATTACATTTAACTTATTGATATATAATGATATTTTTTCTATTTGAATAGGCTCATCTGTTGCGCGACCTGCTGCCGCCAAAACTCTTCCCCAATTTGGATCACTCGCAAATGCAGCAGTTTTCACAAGAGGAGAATGCGCAATAGCAAAAGCTATATCGCGAGCAACCGCTTTAGTTTGTGCACCTTCAACCTTTATAGAAATATATTTAGTCACTCCCTCGCCATCTCGTATGATAGCTTGTGCAAGCTTAAGGAAAATTGAATTTAATTTAAGGATAAAACTATCTTTAGCTTGCTTCGAAAGATCATTGAAGCTTACATTAGACTTACCTGTAGCCATTAACACGCAGGAATCATTTGTAGAGGTATCTCCATCTACAGTAATTTGATGAAACGACTGCTCAACGGCCTGAATCAATATCTCATTCAATACTTGATCACTAATTTCTAAATCAGTAGCTACATAAGCAAGCATGGTTGCCATATCAGGCCGAATCATGCCAGAACCTTTAGCAATACCTGTAATTGAAATGATGTTGCCATCAATATTAACCTGATCTGAAACACCCTTAGCAATTGTATCGGTTGTCATAATTGCATTTGCGGCACTTAACCAAGCATCTTCTCGAAGACCACTTAATAGTGCAGGTAAAGCGCTTTCAATTTTATCTACGGGAAGTTGTTCACCTATAACACCTGTTGAAAATGGAAGAATCTCCGATCGATCACAATGTGCGTTAGCTGCTAAAGAAATGCAGGTTCTGTTTGCATCAACAAGACCTTGTTTACCTAGTCCTGCATTAGCATTTCCTGAATTAATTAAAAGATATTTAGGCTTAGAGGTATCTAAATGTGCTCGCGTAACTTCAACAGGTGCCGCACAAAATTGATTTTTTGTTAACACTACAGCTGTGGATGAATCTTTTGCCAGTTCAAACAAAACCAAATCATCTCTATCTTGGTATTTAATGCTAGCTGCTGCTGTAGCAATTCTGATACCGGCAATAGGTAGCAGCTTAGTGGGAGGTTGTAGTGAGATCGCCATAGCTAAACGTAACTCACATCATAGAAAGTGTAAATATTATTATTCACGCAAGCATAAAATTGCTACTCACGCTAACTTGCCATGACACTGCTTGAATTTCTTACCCGAGCCACAGTGACAAGGGTCATTACGCCCTAATTTTTTATCTGAACGCTTATAAGGTGCTTGTTTTGCCTGATCTTCTGCCTGCGGCGGCATCGCCTCTTGCGGTTGCTCAGGATTTAGCACATCGTCCGCTTGAGCATGCTGGTATTGAATATTATCAGGCACCTGCTGCGCAGCTTCCATTGCTTTGATTTCTTCCAAAGTAGGTAACTCAACTCTAGAAATTAATGAAATG
>CALAJL010000104.1 GCA_937922735.1 uncultured Gammaproteobacteria bacterium
AATATATTGAGAAAGATGCGGCGTTGGAACGTCGTTTTCAAAAAATAGTTGTTGATGAGCCTAGTGTAGAAGACACAATTGCAATATTACGTGGGTTGAAAGAGCGTTATGAAGTGCACCATGGCGTAGATATAACCGATCCAGCAATTGTAAGTGCTGCAACCCTTTCGCATCGCTATATTTCTGATCGCCAGCTGCCTGATAAAGCGATTGACCTCATTGATGAAGCGGCTTCCAGAATTCGCATGGAAATCGATTCCAAACCTGAATCTATGGATAAGTTGGATCGTAAACTCATACAGTTAAAAATAGAGCGTGAAGCGTTAAAGAAAGAGTCTGACGATGCATCCAAAAAGCATTTGGATGAGCTTGAATTGGAAATTAAAAAGCTTGAAAAAGAATATGCAGACTTGGATGAAGTGTGGCGTACAGAAAAAAGTGCTTTGCAAGGTTCTCAAGAAATTAAAGAGGCGCTCGAGCAAGCTAAATTGGACTTAGAAGCAGCACATAGAGCAAGCGACCTCTCTAAAATGTCAGAGCTCCAATATGGAAAAATTCCTGAATTAGAAAAGCAGCTGCATGCCGCAAGTGAAGTAAAAACTTCTGAGAATAAGTTGCTGCGAAATAAAGTTACGGATATGGAAGTTGCAGAAGTAGTTGCACATTGGACGGGTATTCCTGTTTCTAAAATGTTAACAGGTGAGCGAGAAAAATTATTAGAAATGGAATCGGTATTGCGCGCTAGGGTGGTAGGTCAAGAAGAGGCCATCCAAGTTGTATCCGATGCTGTGCGTAGATCTCGTGCTGGGATTGCTGATCCAAAAAGACCCAATGGTTCGTTCTTGTTTTTAGGTCCCACTGGAGTGGGTAAAACGGAGCTAACTAAAGCATTGACTGAGTTTTTGTTTGATAGCGAAGACTCATTAATACGAGTCGATATGTCTGAGTTTATGGAGAAACACTCTGTAGCACGATTAATTGGTGCTCCACCCGGGTATGTAGGGTATGAAGAAGGTGGGTATCTAACAGAAGCTGTAAGACGTAAACCTTATAGTGTCATATTGTTAGATGAAATTGAAAAAGCGCATACGGATGTCTTTAATATCCTATTACAGGTGCTTGATGACGGTCGTTTAACTGATGGACACGGGCGCACAGTAGATTTTAAAAATACCGTTATCATAATGACTTCTAATTTGGGAAGTGATTTGATCCAAGAACTATCAACCGATAATGATTATGCAATAATGAAAGCAGCAGTAATGGAAGTTGTATCAGCACAGTTTAGACCAGAGTTTATTAATCGTATCGATGATGCCATTGTGTTTCATCCATTAGCGCAACAACATATACGTGCTATTACTGAGATTCAGCTACAACAATTACAAACAAGGTTGAATGATCGCGATATTCAGCTAACATTTTCAGATGCTGCATTAGATAAGTTATCTGAAGCAGGGTTTGATCCAGTATATGGCGCACGACCTTTGAAAAGAACCATACAAGCATTGGTCGAAAACCCACTTGCACAATCACTTTTATCAGGCGAAATACAATCGGGTGGAATGGTTAATGTTGATATAAGTGGAGAAAAATTACACTTTGATTTTAAAGCTTCATAACAGTTTTAAATTAGAAAGGAGCAATTTTCATTGCTCCTTTCGCCCACATTGTTGCTTTAATGTTTTCGATTGATGCGTTGACCTTTCCTGTCTAGATGTCTATCAATTCGGTTGCCATTACGATCTAAGCGATTATCAATACGATCGCCTTTTCGGTCTAAGCGATTGTCGACAATATTCCCTTTGCGTTCCAATCGGTTTGCTAGACCATCTTTCCCGGCATCACGCGCACGGTCAGCTTTATTATCAAATCTGTTTTCAATGCGATCACCTTTACGATCTAAGCGATTGTCAATACGATCACCTTTCTTGTCTAAGTGACGTTCAATACGATCGCCTTTTCGGTCTAAGTGATGTTCTATTCTGTCTCCCTTGTCAGCGCTCGCAATTGAGGCACTTGATACTAGGAAGAACGCAGCAGTTAATAGCATAAGATTTTTAGTTTTCATTTTTTACTCCAGTTGCATAATTCACACTGTATACAACGCAAGAGCAAATAATTGGTTGACGTTATATTTTGAATGCTGGAATTTTTATAAAAGTCACTATGTATTAATTACTTGCCTTCAATTTTTGAGGAACGAGAAAGTATTAGATCGAGTATCGTGGTTGGGAGAATTCTTTTTAGGTATGCGAATAAGTAGGTGGGGAAGGTGACATAGTATCTAGGCTTGGGATTTGTATGCATTAGAGCTAACAGTACTTTATTAGTAACGGCTTGAGGTTCTAAAGTGAATGGGACTGCTGGGCCTTTAGTTTCAAGGCGTGCGATAGTAGCCTGATAATTTGCATGAAAGCGACTATTTTTACTATCAATATTCTTGTTAAATAAATTTAAGCTATTCTCTCTAAATTTACTTGCAATTGGCCCAGGCTCAACTAGTGATATAAAAATATTTGTATTTTTTAGTTCCAAGCGGAGTGTGTCGCTAATGCCTTCTAATGCAAATTTAGATGAGATATATGCGCCACGAAAAGGCATGGCTACAAATCCTAATACAGAGCTAATTTGAATAATCCTGCCATAACCTTGGCGGTACATTGTTGGAAGCAACAAGTTGGTTAATTCGATTACTCCAAATAAATTTGTTTCAAATTGATTTCTAAGTGTGTCACGGCTCAGGTCTTCAACTGCACCTGGCTGACCAAATCCAGCATTATTAATAAGTGCGTAAAGTTTGCCATTGGTTTCTTTAAGTAAAGTTGTGGTTGCAGCTTGTATGGATTTAGAATTTGCTACATCTAATTGTAAACAGCGCAAACCAAGCTGGCTGATTTTTTCAACATCTGATTGTTTTCTAGCAGAAGCAAATACTTGATAGCCTTTATTATGCAAGGTTTGGGCAATATGTAATCCTATACCAGAAGAACAACCCGTAATCAGTACTGATTTATTATTCATATTCAATGTATAAGCGTTAATGTCTTTTTAATTTCTTAATATATTTTAAGCATAAAAAAAGCCGAGCTTCTTTCGAAGCCCGGCTTTTGTTTTTTGCTAATGCTTGATTTAGATCTTAAAGGTCGAAATCATCATCATTGCTATCAGCAGAGCAAGGACGTGCAGCGATCTTGTTATCCGCTGCATACTGCTCAGCACCTGCATCAATAATCGCTTGTGATAAAGGTACGTCGCCCTCAATCCAATCCGATACGA
>CALAJL010000105.1 GCA_937922735.1 uncultured Gammaproteobacteria bacterium
GATGGTCATGCCGGGTGATAACGTGAAGATGGTCGTCACCATGATCGACCCGATAGCGATGGATGAAGGATTACGCTTTGCGATTCGCGAGGGCGGACGTACTGTAGGTGCGGGTGTGGTAGCTAAAATTATTGAATAAAAAGCTGCTGAAAATAGCAAGAGATAGATAAGTTGGTTAAAAATCACACTATCTATCTCTTCTGATAGCGAAGAAATAGATTTAATCTAAGTCAATAATCAAGCTATAATTTCTTGTTTGGCGATTGCTAGGCATTATCGTTTAAAGGCCAGTAGCTCAATTGGCAGAGCGACGGTCTCCAAAACCGTAGGTTGGGGGTTCGATTCCCTCCTGGCCTGCCATGATGTGTGAAATTTTGGGCTAAATCACAAGTAACTTCTACCGTAAATTATTTTGATATGACAGGAAAAGCTGAAGCAACCACTGCAGGCGGCATGGACGTCTTTAAGCTAGTAATTGCTGCGGCAATTGTACTGGCGGGTCTAGCGGCATTCTATGTGTATGCAGATTATCCGTTGCTATATAGGGTTCTTGGAATTGTTGCAGCGGTTGTTGTTGCTGCAGTTATTGCCTTTACAACAGAGCGCGGTCGAACGCTTGCAAGCTTTATGCAAGATGCACGTACTGAAGTACGTAAAATGGTGTGGCCAACAAGAGGCGAGACTTTGCAAACAACGCTCGTGGTGTTTGTGGTCGTCATATTATTGGCGATATTTTTGTGGATTATAGATCGAATATTAACGGCTCTAATACAGTACGTAATCTAATAAAGAGTTTATAAATGTCAATGCAATGGTATGTAGTGCACGCGTATTCTGGTTTTGAAAATCAGGTGCAAAGAGCGTTAGCAGAGAGAATTGAACGCTATAGCATGCAAGAAAAGTTCGGCGAAATTTTGGTACCTGTTGAAGAAGTGGTAGAAATGCGTGAAGGCCAAAAGCGTCGAAGTGAACGAAAGTTTTTCCCAGGTTATGTCCTCGTCAAGATGGATATGGATGATGATAGCTGGCACTTAGTTAAAGATTGTCCAAAAGTGCTTGGATTTATTGGTGGTTCATCTGATAAGCCAGCACCTATTAGTGAAGCAGAAGCTCAAAATATTTTACAGCGTATGCAAGAAGGTGTGGATGCGCCCAAGCCAAAAGTTTTGTTCGAGCCTGGCGAAGTGGTACGTGTCACCGATGGCCCATTCAACGACTTCAATGGTGTGGTTGAAGAAGTGAACTACGAAAAGAGTCGCATGTTAGTTGCTGTGCAAATATTTGGCCGTTCAACTCCTGTGGAGCTTGAATTTGGTCAAGTTGAGAAAGGTTAAAAATAAGTTCCTAAGAAGAATAAAAAAGAAGAATTAAAGAAAATTTTACTCAGTATATAAATTAAGCGAAATAAAAAGATCATGGCAAAGAAAGTAGACGCATATATAAAACTGCAAGTTCCTGCGAACGAGGCAAATCCAAGTCCACCGGTAGGTCCAGCATTGGGTCAGCATGGCGTGAATATTATGGAGTTTTGCAAAGCGTTTAATGCGCAAACTCAAAATATGGAAAAAGGCATGCCTGTGCCGGTTGTGATTACAGTTTATGCAGATAAGAGTTTCACTTTTATCACTAAAACTCCACCTGCTTCAATTTTACTTAAGAAAGCGGCAGGATTAACAAAAGGTAGTGGACGTCCTAATACTGAGAAAGTTGGCAAAGTGAATCGCGCCCAACTCGAAGAAATTGCAAAAACAAAAATGCCAGACATTACTGCTGCTGACATGGATGCAGCGGTTCGCACGATTGCAGGTAGTGCGAGAAGTATGGGTTTAGATGTTGAGGGAGTATTGTAATGGCAAAAGCAGGCAAAAACTTACGTGCTGCAAGGCAAAAGGTAGAGTTAGATAAGTCTTATGCACCTGTAGATGGAATTAGTCTTGTCAAGGAATGTTCAACTGCAAAGTTTAATGAGTCGGTAGATGTGAGTATTAATCTTGGTGTGGATCCAAGAAAGTCCGATCAAAATGTCAGAGGCTCAACCGTGTTGCCAAATGGAACCGGTAAGACAGTTCGAGTAGCAGTGTTTGCTGAAGGTGCTCAAGCAGATGCGGCGAAAGCTGCTGGTGCAGATATCGTTGGCTTAGATGATTTAGCTGAACAAGTTAAAAAGGGTGAGATGGATTTTGATATCGCCATTGCAGCTCCAGATGCTATGCGTGTAGTCGGGCAGCTAGGGCAAATTTTAGGGCCACGCGGGCTTATGCCAAATCCGAAAGTTGGTACAGTCTCTGCGGATGTTGCTACAGCAGTTAAGAATGCTAAAGCCGGGCAAGTGCAATTTAAAACAGAGAAGGGTGGAATAATTCAATGTTCTATCGGAAGTGTGCAGTTTGAAGCTCAAAAGCTTGAAGAGAATTTGAAAGCCTTGGTTGCGGAATTGGTTAAAGCAAAACCTTCTTCAGCGAAAGGTGTATACATTAAGAAGGTTGTTGTCTCATCTACTATGGGTGTAGGTGTAACTTTAGATCAGACAGCTTTAGTATAGAAAAATTAACTATGTAAGTGGGTAATAACTGCTTACTAAAAAAATTGGGTGTTGTTTTCTGGATTACTTAATTAGAAAACAGCCGTCCAAGACCGTAGGTGCAACGTTATAAGGATGTTGCTTAATAGAGAAATCGGCCTACGTAGACTGTGTACCCCAAATCAGGAACAAAATTATGCTACATAATTTTCCTGAGTTGGTTGCACTGTAAGGGGAATGTATTTGATGATCATTTTTATGGTCTAAGTGCATTCATGTTTTATAAACACCTTGTGTGTATTGTTAACTCAGAGGACCCCATTGTGGCCTTACAACTTGAACAAAAGCAGGCGATTGTAGCCGAAGTCTCGCAAGTTGCAGCTGAAGCGCATTCTGCTATTGCAGCAGAATATCGTGGAATAACCGTTGGTGAATTGACTGAATTACGTGCAAAAGCACGTGATACAGGCGTCTACCTAAAAGTCGTAAAAAACACATTAGCAAGACGTGCCTTAGAAGGTACGCCATATGAGTGTATGCGCGATGGTTTGGTTGGACCATTAATGTTGGCGTTTTCGCAAGAAGACCCCGGCTCAGCGGCTAGACTTGTTAAAGATTTTGCTAAACAAAACAATTTGCTTGAGGTAAAGATGATCTCCATAGGTGGAGAGCTTCTAGATGTTTCGGAACTTACGAAACTGTCTAGCTTACCAACTAAAGATCAGGCAATTAGTTTACTTATGGCAGTTATGAAAGCACCGGTTGAGAAATTTGTGCGTACTCTTAACGAGCCGCATGGAAAACTGGTTCGCACTATTGCTGCTGTGAAAGATCAAAAGCAAGCTGCGGGTTAATAGTTAAAGTTTAGTTTTAAACGTTATTGATTTGGTTAATTATTTTTTAATTTAGGAGTAGAAAATGGCTGTTTCAAAAGAAGACATCCTTGAGACGATTTCAGAAATGAGCGTAATGGAAGTAGTAGATTTAATTTCTGCTATGGAAGAAAAATTTGGTGTATCTGCAGCCGCTGCTGTAGCAGCAGCACCAGCAGCTGGTGGTGACGCCGGTGAGTCAGCATCAGAGCAGACTGAATTTGATGTAGTAATGAGCAGTTTTGGTGGCAACAAAGTTGCTGTCATTAAGGTCGTTCGTGCAGTTACCGGTCTTGGCTTGAAAGAAGCAAAAGAAATGGTAGAAGGTGCGCCTTCAACTGTTAAGGAAGCAGCATCAAAAGACGAAGCTGAAGATATCAAAAAGCAATTGGAAGAAGCTGGCGCAGCCGTTGAGCTCAAGTAATTGTTACTTGCGTTAGTGTTTAATTTTGCCAAACAACGTATAGATTCGTTGTTTGGTTGCTTTTGTGTCTGTATTTTGACCACGAGGTAGTTCCATGGCTTATAGCTATACCGAGAAGAAAAGAATTCGCAAAGATTTTGGCAAACGTCCTGAAATCTTAGCAGTACCATATATGTTGCAGATTCAACTGGCTTCATATCGCCGGTTTTTGCAGGAAGATGCTACGAAAGAAGATCGTCAGACATCTGGCTTGAATGGTGCATTTGGTTCCATTTTTCCTATCATAAGTTATTCCGGCAATGTTGAGTTGCAGTATGTGAGTTATCGCCTGGAAGAGCCGGCGTTCGAAGTTAAAGAATGTCAGTTACGTGGGTTAACATATAGTGCGCCGCTAAAGGTTCTATTACGTCTTGTTATTTATGATAAAGATGCGCCTGCGAGTGCCAAGAAAGTTAAAGATGTAAAAGAGCAAGAAGTGTACATGGGTGAGTTACCGTTAATGACGGATACCGGTGCATTTGTTATCAATGGAACGGAACGCGTTATCGTTTCACAGTTACATCGTTCTCCAGGTGTGTTCTTTGATCACGATAAAGGTAAAACACATTCTTCTGGTAAGTTGCTGTATTCCGCACGTGTTATTCCTTACCGTGGTTCATGGTTAGATTTTGAGTTTGATCACAAAGATTGCTTGTTTGTGCGAATTGATAGACGTCGTAAGTTGCCAGCGTCCATTTTATTACGTGCCATTGGGTACAGTAGTGAAGAAATACTCTCGATGTTTTTTGAGACCAATACTGTAAATATTACGGATAAAGGTTTCATTCTTGATTTAATTCCTGAACGTTTACGCGGCGAAATTGCGCCATTAGAAATTAAAGCGGGCAGTAAAGTTATCGTTGAGGCCGGTCGCCGAATTACGGTGCGCCATGTGCGTCAAATTGAAAAAGCAAATATTAAAACGCTCGAAGTACCGGTTGAGTATTTGCTCAATAAGATTTTAGCAAAAGACTTAATAGATACCGATACTGGTGAGCTAGTCTGTAAGGCTAATGATGAGCTAACTGAAGAAAATATTGAAAAGATTCTAGAGTCATCGGTTGATGTGTTGGAGTTGTTATACACCAATGATATCGATAGAGGACCATATATTTCATCTACCATCGCGATTGATCCTTCAAGCAATGAATTAGAAGCAATGGTAGAAATTTATCGAATGATGCGTCCTGGTGAGCCGCCGACTAAAGAGGCCGCACAAAATTTATTCCAGAATTTATTCTTTGCGCCAGAGCGATATGATTTATCACCCGTTGGTCGAATGAAGTTTAATCGACGTGTTGGACGTGAGGAGCAAACCGGAGCAGGTATATTAAATAATGATGACATTCTGGATGTCATGAAAGTATTGATTGATATACGAAATGGAAATGGCATTGTTGATGATATTGATCACTTAGGTAACCGACGTGTTCGTTGTGTAGGTGAGATGGCGGAAAATGCTTTCCGTGTTGGTTTAGTGCGTGTTGAGCGAGCAGTGAAAGAGCGATTAACCTTGGCAGAGTCTGAGGGTTTAATGCCTCAAGAAATGATAAATGCTAAACCTGTGGCAGCAGCGATCAAAGAGTTTTTTGGTTCTAGTCAATTGTCACAATTTATGGATCAAAATAATCCGTTATCAGAAATCACGCACAAGCGCCGTATTTCAGCATTAGGCCCAGGTGGTTTAACGCGTGAGCGTGCAGGTTTCGAAGTGCGAGATGTGCATCCAACGCACTATGGTCGAGTTTGTCCAATCGAAACACCTGAAGGTCCAAATATTGGACTGATAAATTCCCTAGCTATATTTGCGCGAACTAATGATTATGGTTTCTTAGAAACGCCGTATCGAAAGGTGGTAAATGGAAAAGTTACTGATCAAATTGAATATCTTTCTGCAATTGAAGAAAGTCAGTTCACGATAGCTCAAGCGAATGCGCCGCTAGATGAAAGTGGTAAGTTTATAAATGAATTAGCATCCGTTAGGCATCTAAATGAATTTTCATTAGCGACTACTGACAAAGTGGAATATATGGATGTGTCGCCAAAACAGATTGTATCGGTAGCAGCAGCATTAATTCCCTTCTTGGAACACGATGATGCGAACCGTGCGTTAATGGGCTCAAATATGCAACGCCAAGCAGTTCCTACTTTGCGTGCAGAAAAGCCTTTAGTTGGTACCGGTATTGAACGTGCAGTTGCGATTGACTCTGGTGCAGCATTGTCTGCACGACGTGGTGGAGTGGTAGATTCAGTTGATGCAGGTCGAGTAGTGGTTCGAGTTAATGATAAAGAGACTGAGGCGGGAGAGCCTGGTGTCGATATTTACAACCTCACTAAATATATTCGTTCTAATCAAAACACTTGTATCAACCAAAAACCTTTGGTACGACCAGGTGATGTTATCGCGCGAGGGGATGTGTTAGCTGATGGGCCATCAACAGATTTAGGTGAGTTGGCATTAGGTCAAAATGCATTAGTCGCATTCATGCCATGGAATGGATATAACTTTGAAGATTCGATTCTTATCTCAGAGCGTGTAGTTGAAGAAGACCGTTTCACTACTATTCATATTGAAGAACTAACATGTGTAGCGCGTGACACCAAACTCGGTTCTGAAGAAGTTACTGCTGATATTCCAAATGTAAGTGAAAACTTACTAGCAAAACTGGATGACTCAGGCATTGTTTACGTTGGTGCCGAAGTTAAACCTAGCGATATTTTGGTGGGCAAGGTAACGCCTAAGGGTGAAACACAACTTACTCCTGAAGAAAAACTACTAAGAGCTATCTTTGGTGAGAAAGCTTCTGATGTAAAAGACACTTCTTTGCGTGTGAAGTCAGGAATGGTGGGCACGGTAATTGATGTGCGTGTATTTACTCGTGATGGCGTAGAGAAAGATAAGCGTGCTCTGCAAATCGAAGAAGCAGAAATTGAACAAGTACGAAAAGACTTAAATGATCAGTTGCGTATTTATGAAGCTGATATTTATGCTCGTATTGAGCGTTTGATTACTAACAAAGTAGCTGACGGCGGGCCAGACGGATTGGCTGCAGGTTCTAAAGTAACCAAAGTTTATTTAGACAGTTTAGAGCGTGAGCGGTGGTTTGAAATTCGCATGCAGAATGAAGATGTGAATATTCAGTTAGAACAACTATCTACTCAATTGAAAGAGCAGCGTGATTCATTTGATCAGCGTTTGTTAGCAAAGAAAGAAAAAATTACTCAAGGTGATGATCTAGCGCCAGGTGTGCTTAAGATGGTTAAGGTATACATTGCGGTGAAACGTCGTATGCAACCAGGTGACAAGATGGCAGGTCGTCATGGAAACAAAGGTGTAGTTTCAATGATTGTGCCTGTTGAAGATATGCCGCACACAGAAGATGGAACGCCAGTAGATATTGTTTTGAATCCATTGGGTGTGCCTTCTCGAATGAACGTCGGACAGGTGTTAGAAATTCATTTGGGCTGGGCTGCTAAAGGGTTGGGCATAAAGATTGATGGCATGTTGAAGAAGAATGGTGAGGTGCAGCAACTTCGCTCATTCCTGGATGAGATTTACAATAAGGATGAGGGTATATCCGTAAACCTCGATGAATTCAGTGATGATGAAATTATGAATATGTCTAATAATTTGCGCAGCGGTGTGCCGATGGCAACACCAGTATTTGATGGTGCGCAAGAGTCAGAAATTAAACGCATGTTGAAACTTGCAGATCTGCCTGAAGATGGTCAAACCCTATTATGGGATGGACGAACGGGTGAATCATTTGAGCGTAAAGTAACGGTTGGTTATATGCATATGTTGAAACTGAACCACTTGGTTGATGACAAGATGCACGCACGGTCAACGGGTCCATATAGTTTGGTTACCCAGCAGCCGCTAGGTGGTAAGGCTCAATTTGGTGGTCAGCGATTTGGTGAAATGGAGGTGTGGGCGCTTGAAGCTTATGGTGCATCGTACACCTTGCAAGAAATGCTCACAGTGAAATCGGATGACGTTACCGGTCGAAACAAGATGTATAAGAATATTGTTGACGGTAATCATTCAATGGATGCAGGCATGCCTGAATCGTTCAATGTATTAATGAAAGAGATACGATCTCTTGGATTGAATATTGATTTTGAGCAGGAAACTTAAATTAGCCTAAAAATTAATGGTTAAAAGGTTTCACTAGAAACGATTTTAAAAGTATTTGTTATTTAAGTTGCAACTAAAATTGCATTAAAGACGTAGTTACTGGAGATGTAATGAAAGACTTACTTAGTTTATTAAAGAACCAAGGTCAGGTAGAAGATTTTGATTCAATACGTATTGGCCTAGCTTCGCCAGACATGATTCGTTCATGGTCGTATGGAGAAGTTAAAAAGCCAGAAACAATAAACTATCGAACTTTCAAGCCTGAGCGTGATGGTTTGTTCTGCGCAAAAATATTTGGTCCTAACAAGGATTATGAATGTTTGTGTGGAAAATATAAGCGCTTAAAGCATCGTGGTGTTGTGTGCGAGAAGTGTGGTGTTGAAGTCACGCTAACTAAAGTGCGTCGCGAGCGCATGGGCCACATCGAGTTAGCCAGTCCAGTTGCACATATTTGGTTTTTAAAATCGCTGCCTTCACGAATTGGTTTGTTGCTGGATATGACGTTGCGCGATGTAGAGCGCATTCTTTATTTTGAAGCCTTTGTAGTGGTTGATCCTGGGATGACAGGGCTTGAGCACAAGCAACTACTATCTGACGATACCTTTCTGGAAGCTATAGAAGAGTACGGTGATGAGTTTGATGCACGAATGGGTGCAGAAGCTATTCTCGATATGCTTAAACAAGTAAATCTGGAAGAGCAAGTTGTTGAACTTCGTGAGGAAATTAAGGAAACACGTTCAGAAGCAAAACTAAAACGCTTGTCAAAGCGCATTAAGTTAGTTGAGTCACTAATTGAATCAGGCAACAAGCCTGAGTGGATGGTGCTAACGGTACTGCCTGTGCTGCCGCCTGATCTGCGGCCATTGGTGCCACTAGATGGTGGTCGTTTTGCAACTTCAGATTTGAATGACTTATATCGTCGCGCAATTAATCGTAACAATCGTTTAAAAAGATTATTAGAGCTTAATGCGCCAGATATTATTGTGCGTAATGAAAAACGCATGTTACAGGAAGCGGTTGATGCGCTACTGGATAATGGGCGTCGTGGTCGTGCCATTACCGGTACAAATAAACGTGCTTTGAAATCTCTTGCCGATATGATTAAAGGTAAGCAAGGACGTTTCCGACAAAACTTATTAGGTAAACGCGTAGATTATTCTGGACGTTCCGTAATTGTAGTAGGTCCAACATTGCGTTTACATCAATGTGGACTACCTAAAAAAATGGCATTGGAATTATTTAAGCCATTTATATTCAGTAAACTACATATGCGTGGCATTTCGCCAACCATTAAAGCCTGTAAGAAAGTAGTAGAAAAAGAAGGTCCAGAAGTTTGGGATATTCTCGAAGAAGTGATTCGTGAACATCCGGTAATGTTAAACCGTGCACCAACACTACATAGATTAGGTATCCAAGCATTTGAGCCAACTCTAATCGAAGGTAAGGCAATTCAGTTGCACCCGCTAGTGTGTTCAGCGTTTAACGCAGACTTCGATGGTGATCAAATGGCAGTGCATGTGCCATTATCGATCGAAGCTCAACTTGAAGCTCGTGCACTAATGATGTCTACCAATAATATTTTATCACCTGCGAATGGTGAGCCTATTATTGTTCCATCTCAAGACATTGTATTGGGTCTATATTACCTGACACGTGAAAAGGTCAATGTGCCTGGTGAAGGTATGATTTTTGCTGATGTTGCTGAGGCTGAACGTGCCTATGAAAACCGTACGGTTCATTTGCATGCAAAAGTGAAAATACGTATCGATGATTATGATATTGATGAAAAAGGTGAAAGTACTCCAGTACGTAGAATAATTGAAACAACAGTTGGCCGTGGTATTTTGTCGCAAGTGTTACCAAAAACTTTAGAGTACGCTCTAGTTAATCGCGATATGGGTAAACGTGCTATTTCAAGTTTGTTAAACGCTTGTTATCGACGTGTAGGGTTGAAAGATACAGTAATCTTTGCGGATAAGCTGATGTACACAGGATTTAAATTTGCTACCCGCTCGGGTGTATCGTTCTGTGCAGATGACATGGTCATTCCAGCTGAAAAACAAACCATTTTGGCTGAGGCTGAAAATGAGGTTAAAGAAATAGCTTCTCAGTATTCATCAGGTCTAGTCACTAAGGGCGAGCGTTATAACAAGGTAATTGATATTTGGTCACGTACTAATGATCAAGTTGCTAAAGCGATGATGGATAGCCTGGGTCATGAAGAAGTTGAAGATGCTGATGGTAAAATCGTCAAGCAAGACTCCTTTAATTCAATTTACATGATGGCTGACTCTGGTGCTCGTGGTTCGCCCGCACAAATTCGTCAGCTCGCCGGTATGCGAGGTTTGATGGCAAAACCAGATGGATCGATTATTGAAACACCAATTACTGCGAATTTCCGTGAAGGTTTGAATGTATTGCAATACTTCATCTCTACTCATGGAGCTCGAAAAGGTTTGGCAGATACTGCTCTTAAAACGGCAAACTCTGGTTACCTCACGCGTCGATTAGTAGATGTTTCGCAAGATTTAGTGGTAACAGAAGAAGATTGCGGTACAACAAATGGTTTATTGCTCACGCCGATTATTGAAGGTGGTGATGTTGTGCAAACTTTACCGAGTAGAGTGCTAGGTAGGGTCACTGCAGAAGATGTGATGGATGTTAAAGGCAATATTGCCGTCCCAGCTGGAACATTCTTGGATGAGGCTTGGGTAGATAAGTTTGAAGATATTGGTATTGACGAAGTTAAGGTGCGCACGCCAATTACTTGTGAAACACGTTATGGTGTTTGTGCTTCCTGTTATGGCCGTGATTTAGCACGTGGCCACTTAATCAATATGGGTGAATCGGTAGGAGTAATTGCTGCACAGTCCATTGGTGAGCCAGGTACACAGCTAACCATGCGTACTTTCCATATTGGTGGTGCTGCGAGTCGTGCTGCATCTGCCAGTGACATTACAATTAAATCAAGTGGCACAATACGTATGCACAACATTAAGCTTGTGCAGCATAAAAATGGCCACAATGTAGCGGTATCACGTTCTGGTGAAATCGGAATTATCGATGAGCAAGGTCGTGAAAGAGAACGTTATAAGATTTCTTACGGTGCAACAATTTCCGTAAATGATGGTGACAGTGTAAATTCAGGGCAAGTTGTTGCAACTTGGGATCCTCATACTCATCCAATCATTACAGAGGTTGCAGGTAAGGTGCAGCTAACTGACTTCGCGGAAGGCGTGACAGTTGAATCATTTACGGATGAAGTGACTGGTCTGAGTTCAACTGTGATCTCTGATCCTAAGAGCCGACCGGCAGCAGGTAAAGATTTACGACCTTCACTAAATTTATTGGATGATAAAGGTGAGCCATTAATGTTTGCGGGTACTGAAATTCCTGCAACCTACATGTTACCGCCGGGTGCTTTAGTCAATCTTCAGGATGGTAATTCTGTGGATATGGGTGATGTAATCGCACGTATACCACAAGAATCTTCAAAAACTCGTGATATCACAGGTGGTCTTCCACGTGTTGCCGATCTATTTGAAGCGCGTAAGCCGAAAGAGCCAGCTGTGCTGGCAGAACAAACTGGAACGGTAAGTTTTGGTAAAGATACTAAGGGTAAAGAGCGTCTGGTTATCACTGATGAGGATGGTGAGTCTACTGAAGTATTAATTCCTAAATGGCGACAAATCAATGTGTTTGAAGGTGAGCATGTTGAAAAAGGTGAGGTTGTTGTAGATGGTGAGCTTAACCCTCATGACATTCTGCGTTTACTGGGTGTTACGGCACTTGCAGAGTATCTGGTAAAAGAGATTCAAGATGTATATCGACTTCAAGGTGTGGGCATTAATGATAAACATATCGAAGTGATTTCAAGGCAGATGCTTCGTAAGGCAGAAATTGTTGATCCTGGTGACACAAATCATTTACGAAATGAACAGGTCGAAAAATCACGTTTATTGGATTTGAACGATAAATTGATAGCTGAAGGCAAGCAGCCCGCAACCTATAATCCTGTATTGCTAGGAATCACTAAAGCATCATTGGTTACAGAATCATTTATTTCTGCAGCCTCATTTCAAGAAACAACGCGTGTGCTTACCGAAGCTTCCGTGCGAGGTTCAAGAGATATGTTGCGCGGCTTGAAAGAAAACGTAATTGTTGGGCGTCTAATTCCATCTGGCACAGGTTTGGCGTATCACGAGCAACGTCAACTGGATGCATTAGCTGCCATGTCAGCAGCTGATGAAAGTAAAGATAAAGAGGCAATGCCCGAAGCAATGATGGAAGAGGCATTAGCGGAAGAGCTAAGCAATGCCGAGGCTAATTCTGATGCTGCAAACAATGCTGGCGAAGAAAGTCCATCTTTAGAAAGCTAATTTGCGATTGCAAATGGACGAAAACTGGTTCTTATTGGGTATAAACTCATAAGAAGCAATGTATTTCAATAATTAAAGCAAGGGTTTGCTTGACAGTATAGCCACGGATTTCTACAATTCCGCGGCTATACACAGGCCGATATTTCATCGGCCTGTGTTGATTCTGCCCTTATATATTTAGGCTCGGTATAAATAACCGATATTTTAAAAAAGAAAAATTTATGGCAACAACAAATCAATTAGTACGTAAACCTCGTAAGCGTAAAGTAGAGAAAAGCAACGTTCCTGCTTTGGCAAGCTGTCCACAGAAACGTGGAGTATGTACGCGTGTTTATACGACGACTCCTAAGAAGCCAAACTCTGCGTTGCGTAAAGTTGCTCGTGTACGCTTAACCAACGGCTTTGAAGTAACCAGCTATATTGGTGGTGAGGGGCATAATTTACAGGAGCACTCAGTAGTCCTTATACGTGGTGGACGTGTAAAAGATCTACCAGGTGTGCGTTATCACACTGTTCGCGGAAGTTTGGATACACAGGGTGTACAAGATCGTATGCAAGGTCGTTCTAAATACGGTACTAAAAAACCAAAATCATAAGAAACTAACTAACTTTCATACAGAAAATTCATCGAATTATATTCATTAAGCCCATAAAGAATTAAAAGAGTAAGTTGCCATGTCGCGAAGAAGAGAAATACCGAAAAGAGAAATTTTACCTGATCCTAAGTTTGGTGATTTATTAGTTGCTAAGTTTGTAAATATGATGATGAAGCATGGTAAAAAATCTACCGCTGAAAAAATACTTTATCAAGCATTTGATAGTGTTAAAAATAAAAGTGGCCAAGATGGTTTAGAGGTCTTTAAGAAAGCTCTAGAAAATGTTCGCCCATTCGTTGAGGTGAAGTCACGTCGTGTAGGTGGTGCAACTTATCAAGTACCTGTAGAGGTGCGCCCAGTTCGTCAAACCACTTTGGCAATGCGTTGGATAATAGACGCCGCTAAGAAACGTGGTGAGAAGTCAATGATCAATAAACTTGCTGGTGAGCTAACAGATGCTGCGGAACAAAAAGGTTCTGCAATGAAAAAACGTGAAGAAACTTTACGTATGGCAGAAGCTAATAAGGCCTTTTCGCATTATCGCTGGTAACGTGAATAGTTTTCACTCATGGCGCGAAAGACCTCAATCTCGCGATATCGAAATATCGGTATCATGGCGCACATCGATGCAGGTAAAACTACAACAACAGAACGAGTTCTTTTTTATACAGGAATCTCGCATAAAATAGGTGAGGTTCATGATGGTGCAGCTATCATGGATTGGATGGAGCAAGAGCAAGAACGCGGAATAACAATAACTTCTGCCGCGACTACTTGTTTTTGGCGTGGAATGGCGGGTCAGTTCGATCAGCACCGCATAAATATTATAGACACCCCGGGTCATGTAGATTTTACGATTGAAGTAGAGCGATCGTTACGTGTGTTAGATGGCGCCTGTGCTGTATTTTGTGCAGTAGGTGGTGTAGAGCCACAGTCTGAAACGGTGTGGCGTCAGGCAGATAAGTATCGTGTGCCACGTATGGCCTTCGTGAATAAGATGGATCGAACGGGCGCAAATTTTTTGCGTGTAGTCGAACAAATTCGTGAACGTTTAGGATCACAAGCTGTACCGATTCAGCTAGCAATCGGAGCAGAAGAAAATTTTCAGGGTGTGGTAGACCTGATCAAGATGAAGGCGGTTTACTGGAATGAAGCCGATCTTGGTGCCAGCTTTGAAGAGAAAGAAATTCCGCCAGACATGATGGAAGAATGTCAAAAATGGCGAGAAGAGATGGTGGAAGCAGCTGCCGAATCTTCTGAAGAGATAATGGATAAGTACCTAGAGGAAGGAGTCTTATCAACGGATGATATTCGCAAAGGATTGCGCCACAGAACATTAGCCAACGAGATCGTGCCGACCTTGTGTGGTTCAGCCTTTAAAAACAAAGGTGTACAAGCAATGCTTGATGCGGTGGTGGAATATATGCCGTCACCTATTGATGTGCCGGCTATCCAGGGTATTTTGGATGATGGTAAAGAAACCGAGGCTGAAAGAAAGTCGTCCGATGATGAGCCGTTTGCAGCATTGGCATTTAAAATTGCAACGGACTCATATGTTGGAACGTTAACATTTTTTAGAGTGTACTCAGGCGTGTTGAAGTCTGGAGATTCGGTATATAACTCTATTAAAGGAAAGAAAGAGCGTGTTGGGCGAATATTGCAA